>SUWT01000007.1 GCA_015061335.1 Lentimicrobiaceae bacterium
AATGACAATATATTTTCTCATAGTGGAATCGTTAGATTGCAAAGATAAAAAAAAGGCGAAAGTCTGAAGTCGAAAGGCAAAAATTTTTCTCGCACAGAGACACGGAGCTGCACAGAGCCAGCAAATTTTCAACTTTCAATTTTCAACTTTCAATTTTCAATTTCCTATAGACGCCAATCGCTATCGGTATCGCAAGTAGGAATGTCATGACATCGGCTATGGCTTGTGTCATCTCAACGCCTTTCAAGCCGAGGAACAATGGCGCGATGTATAAGATAGGGAGAAAGAATATTCCTTGACGGCACATCGATAATATCGTTGCGGGTAATGTCTTTCTTATTGTCTGTAACAACATATTCGTCGATGTCGATACGCCTATGAGTGGGAATGCGATACATTGCCATCTCAAGACTCTGCTTCCTATTGCGATGAGTTCGGGGTCTTCGCTTCTGAAGAAACTGATGATATGCGGTGCGAAGATATATCCCAAGGTCCCGGATATTAATAGGAATAATGTCATGATACTCATGGTGAAGGTATATGATTCTCTGACGCGTCCGTATAGTTTCGCTCCGTAGTTGAATCCGCATATCGGCTGGAATCCTTGTCCGATGCCGAGTACTATTGAGAAGGCGAACATCATGCATCTCGACACTATGGAAAACGCCGCTATAGTTGATGCTTCGTTGCCGTCGAGGGCGTAAATAGCAGCTGAGTGATTTAAACAAATCGTTGCTACACATGCCAATGCCTGACGACATAAGGATGGAAGTCCGCCGTCTAATATCTTTTTGTAATGTGCGAAATTAGGGGAGAAGTTCTTCAGTCTGATATGTACGTTGCCGCTTCTGAAGGTTCCTGTCAGCAATATCAGCCAGCTTGTTATCTGACTTATGAATGTCGCCAAGGAAGCTCCTTTCACGCCCATGCCCATGTCTAAGATAAATATCGAGTCTAAGATGATGTTGAGCACCGCTCCCGATATGATTCCAATCATGGCGTAGTTGGCGTTGCCCTGTAGTCGGAGTTGACTGTTCAATGCTAATGCCGACATCATAAACGGCGTTCCTATCAGGATGAAAAACAGATATTCGTTTGACAGGGACAAAATATCTGGTGTAGCTCCGATGGCTTTCGACAATGGCGTGATGAAGATAAGTCCCAATATTCCTGTGATGGCACCTAAGATGAAAGGCGACAAGAATCCTGTCGCTGCCATTTTCTCGGCATCGGAATAGTTTTTGGCACCCAAAGCCTGAGAAATGAAGTTGCCCGAGCCATGACCGAAGAAAAATCCGAAAGCGTTGATGAAAGTCATATATGCGAACGACACACCGACGGCTGCAGCGGCTTCGGTACTGATATGTCCGACAAAGGCAGCGTCGATAATGTTGTATAGCGAGGTGACCAACATGCTGACGATAGTAGGTCCCGACATCTTGAGGACGAGCTTCTTCACAGGAGCCTGCGTCATCAAGGTGTAACGTTCGTCTCGCTTACGTTCGTCGTCTTCGATATTATGACTTCTTATATGTGCCACTGATGTTATTATTTTTTAACAATCGGCATTTCTCTCATCGCAAAAGGCATAGGCGAGATCGCCAAGACAGGCGCAAGTTGGAAACGCTTGAAGTCGTTACGGTAAACCATCTTCACGACCTTGTTAACAACAACTTCATCGTAACCTTGTTCAACGATTTCTTCAGCACTTTTTGATAGTTCAATATGTTGATATAAAATAGCGTCCAATATTGGATAATCCGGCAGACTGTCGGTGTCTTTCTGGTCGGGGCGCAACTCTGCTGATGGTGGTTTGTTGATTGTATGCCAAGGAATTATCTCTTTGTCACGGTTTATGTAACGGCAAAGTTCAAAGGCTTCTGTCTTATAAAGGTCGCCGATGACGGAGAGACTTCCGCAGAGGTCGCCGTATAAAGTTCCGTAGCCGACGGATGCCTCGCTTTTATTGCTTGTATTCAATAAGATGTTGCCGAATTTATTTGAAATCGCCATCACGATAACGCCTCTGCTTCTTGCCTGAAGATTCTCTTCCGTCACATCGAAAGGCAAGTCTTTGAATATCGGTTTCAAAGTCTCTTCAAAAGCGTCGTATGCAGTTTTTATCGGCACGATGTGATAAGGACATCCGAGGTTTTCCGCTGATGCGATGGCATCGGTGACAGAATGGTCTGACGAATATTGTGATGGCATCAAGATTCCCATTACGTTTTCCGGACCTAAAGCCTTTGCTGCCAATGCTATTACGAGAGCTGAGTCTAATCCGCCTGACAATCCTAAGACAGCTTTCTTGAAACCTTGTTTTTGGAAGAAGTCGCGGATGCCGAGAACCAAAGCATCGTGGATGAGTTCCATCTTTGAAGGAATGAGCTGATTGTCTTCTCTCTTCATCGAGATGAAAAGTTCGCAGTCGAACGTCGATATTTCCTCTTTGAAGAAAGGCAGACTTTTGATGACGTAGCCCATATAACCGAAAACCATGGAGCCGCCGTCGTAAATAAGATTAGCATTTCCACCGACTTGATTTACGTAAATCAATGGTATCTCGTGTTTTAAGGCTGTCATGCGGAGAATCTCTCTTCTCTTGGCAGCACGTTGATAGTCGAAGCGGTCGGCGGCGAGGTTGACGATAATCTCAGGTTTCTCTTCAAAGTCGTCGATGCGGTTTGTCATCAGGAATTCGTCTTCGCCAATATTATAAAGGTCTTCGCCAATAGTGACTGCGACTTTCATACAACCAAGTTGAAGTATGTTGGTTTCGTCGGCAGGTTCGAAATAATTTGTTAAACCTACGTTTTTCTTTTTGAAGATCTGTCGTTTGCCTTGATGCAGGAATATTGCTGCGTTGAAGAGCGGCTTGCCTTTACCGGAAGTGTTTCTTACAGGCGCGCCTATTAATAGAGGTATGGTATCACATCGTTCAGCTATTTCGTCGATGGCTTTCTCGCAGCGGTCAATAAAGTCGGTGTATCCTAATAGATTAGAAGGAGGGAAACCGCAGAGCGATAATTCCGAAAATACCACTAAAGAAGAACCTTTCGACTGTTGAGCTGCGGCGATGATTTTTTCCTTGTTGCCATCAATGTCGCCGACGATGAAGTTTATCTGAGCTAATGTTATCTTCATTTTAATTAAAATAAGAATCCTATTTCGATGCCAATGTTGTTTAGCATAACATCATGATTAAGATTGTTGTTGTTTTTATAAATGTTAACGAAATTATTATTATAGACTAAAGATGCTGTGATGCAACTCGATTTATACACATAATATTCTACGCCTAATTTAACGATAAGAGCATGTCGCAATGAGTTAAATGCATTGTCTATCATAAGGTCATTGCCTTGATTGTCAATATGTTTATCGCTGCTGTTAAGTTTTATTCCTAATCCGTAACCTATGTTGCCAGTTATCCTAAGGTCACCGATTTTCTCTGTTCTCATCATAAGACTAAGAGGAATTTCTAGATATTGGTTTTTAATATTACAATCTATAATCTGTTGTTTTTCATTGTTATATGAGTAAGATGCATCAATATATTTAATGTTAAAACCTGTGGAGAAGCCGTAATTTTCAACAAAATAGAAATTGCCAACGAAGCCCCAGTTAAAAGAAAAATCATTAGGTTCTTTGATCAGATTATCGGAATTGAGTTTTGCCCAGCCTATTCCTGGCTCAACCTTTAATCCGAATTGAAATGGTTTGAATTGTGCTAATACACTGGTGGTCAGAGCTATAACTAAAGCTAGTGTTAAAAATATCTTTTTCATATTGAACTAAATTTTAAACGACTAAATTACAATTTTTTTTAAAAATAATTGCAAAATACTTTATTTAATAATTTTTCGTTATCTTTGTGGTAAATTTAAAAAAGAACAAAAATGAAAAAAGTACTGTTATTATTCGCTGCGCTTTTCGTGGCAACAATCGCTAATGCGCAATTTGACATCTGTGTAGGTCCTAAAGTAGGTTACCAAGCAACAAAATTATCTTTAGATAAGCAAAGCATCAAATCGAGTTTCAAAGGCAATATGACATTCGGTGTTTTCGGTCGTGTGACCATCAAGAAATTTATCGTCCAGCCTGAGCTTTTATATTTCAAATCTGGTAAAGTCTTTGAAGTCAGTGTGTTAGGAGATAATTTTGGCATCGATAATCCGGCTTTAAATCCAACATTCACTATCAACCAAGCTAATTTGGCTCTTCCTATTTTTCTAGGATATCAATTCCTTGATTTAGATTTGATTAAGATGAGAGCCAATGTTGGTCCTGTGTTTTATTTTGCTGTAGGTGGAACGGAATATGTCTATCCGAGTCCTATAGGTAATGGAACGAGTTATGTAACAAATAACACTTCTCCTAATGAAGAAATGACGTTAGGTGCAGCTCTTAACCTTGGTGTTGATGTGTGGCGCTTTACTTTGGATATCAACTATAGCTTAGGTTTGACAGATGCTTTCGACGATGAGATTGAGATACCTGGAGTTGGAGAGTTTGAGGTTGATGACGATACAAAACAAAATATCTTTACAGTAACATTAGGATTTAAACTTCTATAATAGTCATAAAGACATAAAGTCTAAAGGACGCAAAGTGGTGGAGTGATAAATCTTAAAATATGATTCTCTGCAACTTTGCGTTTTTTTGTATAAAACTCTGCGACCTTGCGACCTTGCGACCTTGTGACTCTAAAACTTAAAATAAATGAATATAGATAACACCCTTTTCATAAATAACAGGAAGAACTTCGCTGAGAAGATGGCGAAAAATTCAATGGCTGTTTTCTGTGCCAACGAAGAGATGCCTCGTAATGGCGACCAGTTTTATCCATATCGCCAGCAGTCGGATTTCTTCTATCTCACAGGCATCGACCGCGACTGCGCATACCTTATTATATACCCTGACCATCCGAATCCGGAGATGCGCGAGATTCTCTTCGTGGAACCTTATAGCGAATCGAAAGTGATTTGGCGCGGCGAGATGATTGACGCTAAAGAAGCCGCTGAAATATCAGGAGCCGCCAAGGTGATGTATAGCGACAAATTCAACTCGACACTTCAAGACCTCGCCCTTTCTTGCGAGACGATCTATCTCAACACTTACGAATATCCTCGTTATGAGTGTCCAGTCGTGACAATACAACAACGTTTCATCGATGAGATAAAAGCGAAATTCCCTCTGCATAAATTTGAACGCTCGGCACCTATATTAAATAAGCTCCGCATGGTTAAGTCGCAAGAGGAAATCGAAGTCACGAAACAAGCCTGTGACATCACGGCAGAAGCATTCCGTCGTTGCCTTAAAACAGTGAAACCGGAACGTTACGAATATCAGATACAAGCAGAGATAGAATACATATTCAAATATAACGGTGCAAACGGTAATGCCTATCACCCGATAGTTGCTGCCGGTAAGAACGCCTGCTGTCTGCATTATTCGGCAAACAATAAAATTTTAAAAGACGGCGACCTAATTCTCTTCGACATAGGCTGCGAATTGAAGAACTATTCTTCTGACCTAAGCCGCACCATTCCTATCAACGGAAAATTCACTCAGAGACAGAAAGATTGTTATAACGCAGTCCTTCGTGTGATGAAAGAAATCACGAAGCTCTATAAACCGGGCGGAACCATCGACGAGATAAACAGGACGACATATAAGTTGATGGAAGAAGAGATGATAAAACTCGGACTCTTCACTGCGGAAGATGTCGTTAATCAAGACCCGGATTTTCCATTGTATAGAAAATATCTCATGCACGGCATGGCGCATCATATCGGATTAGATGTTCACGACAGCGTTGATAAGTTCGAACCTTTCAAGCCGGGCATGATTCTCACCTGCGAGCCGGGAATCTACATCAGAGAAGAAGGCATCGGAATCAGGATCGAGAACGATTTGCTCATCACAGAAGGTGAACCGATAAACCTCTTTGAAGGACTTCCGATTGAGGTGGAGGAAATTGAGGGGTTAATGAGGAATTAGGAATTAGGAATTAGGAATTAGGAATGAGGAATGAGGAATGAGGAATGAGGAATTGTTGTAGAGACGCGTTAATGTAACCTGCAAAATAAAAATACATTGACACGTCTCAAATAATGAACAATTAACAATTGACAATTAATTATTAACAAAATGGGCTAGTACTATTGTCCTTAAAAAAAGAAATACTATGTTTTCAAAAGAAGTTTTCGCGTGCCGTCGCGCCGCTTTATTAAAATCTGGTCTCAAAGGTATAGCATTCTTTCCTGCTAACGACGAGGCTTCTCTCAATTATCCTGATAACACTTACCGCTATCGTCAAGACAGCAACTTCGCTTATTTCTTCGGTCTCGACACTCCTGACCTTGTCGGTGTCATCGACTTCGAATCAGGCGAGGAAATCCTCTTCGGTAGAGAAATAACAATCGACGATATTATCTGGTGCGGTAACCTTCCTTCTCTCACCGAACAAGGCGAGATGATCGCTGTGAAACAAACCCGTGACATCAACGGTTTCGGCGAATATCTCCGCGAGGCTGTAGCTAAAGGAAGACAAATCCACATGCTTCCTCCTTACCGCGGCGATATGAAGATAAAACTCGCCAAATGGTTCAACACCGACATCGACAGTCTCTCAAAATATGTAAGTCAAGAACTTATCGCTGAGGTTGTTAAACTTCGTGAGATAAAATCTGATGTCGAGATTGAAGATATGGAAAAAGCTGCCAACACAGCATATTTCATGCATACCACGGCGATGAAGATGTGTAAGCCAGGCGTCATCGAGCAAGAAATTGCTGGCGCTGTTGAAGGCATCGCTATCTCAAACGGTTATGGCGTTTCTTTCCCTGTGATATTAAGCGTCGATGGTCAGACATTGCACAACCACAGTCATAACAACGTGCTTCAAGAAGGAAGAATGATGGTCTGTGACGCCGGCGCTGAGACTAAGAACTACTACGCTTCCGACTTCACACGTACAATTCCGGTAGGCGGCAAGTTCAACGCTCGTCAGGCTGACATCTACAATATCGTCTTGAAAGCCAATATGGAAGTCATCAACAACACACGTCCTTTCAACAGATATTTCGATATGCACGTCTTGGCTTGTCGTACCATCATTGAAGGCTTGAATGCAGTAGGTCTTATGAAAGGCAATGTCGATGACGCTCTCGCAGCAGGCGCACATTATTTATTTATGCCTCACGGACTTGGTCATGCTCTCGGCATGGACGTTCACGATATGGAAGGTCTCGGTGAAAACAATGTAGGTTATGATGCAGAAACACCTCGTGCCACAAAAGAAGGCTTCAGAGGCTTACGCTGCGGCAAGGTTCTAAAACCTGGAATGGTTGTCACCGACGAACCTGGAATATATTTCATTCCGACATTAATCGATATCTGGAAGGCAGAAGGCAAACATAAAGACTTCATCAATTATGATAAGGTGGAGACTTACAAAGACTTCGGAGGAATCAGAATTGAAGACGATTTGTTAGTTACCAACGACGGCATCAGAGTTCTCGGTCGTCCGATACCAAAGACAGTGGCAGAGGTAGAAGCCTGCTGTGCTGAAGGCAGAGAATGGATGAGAATTCCAGGAATTATTTGATATTATTGCGATGAGCAGTGAGCTATGAGCGGTGAGATAAATATTCTGCTCATGGCTTATGGCTCAAGGCTTATGAAAGGCATCTTTAAAATATTGTCGATCCTTCTTGTTTTATCAGCGATGTTTTCGTGTTCATCGCCAGATTTTTCTTTGCAAGGCAGATGGATTGTCGAGAGAGTGAATTTTGATTTTGATGAGAGAAGGAACACTCCAGAGATGATTTCTCAGTTTGGCAGTGAGGAAAGCAAGGATGAGCTGATATTTAAAAACGATAGTGTTGTATATATCAGCATGTTGGATTATAATGGTGATTATCAGTATATGATGAATGAGAATTCAGAGATTTTTTTTAAGGATAAAGCAGATGTCAATAGGTTAGGATTTTTGAAAGACAATAAGATTTATTCTGAACATAATACAGCTATAGGGAAGATGAGGATCACCTTTATCAAAGAAGATTGAGGATATTAAGACTAAAAGCGGAAGACGAAAACTCAAGAGTGTTATTTAGATATTTTCAGCTTTTGTTTCATTCCGGGATGTCATAATTACATCTTTTTTCATCACCTATTGTTGTTTCAGGACCGTGACCGCAATAGCATACTGTCTCGTTGGGAAGTTCATAAAGTTTATTTTTTATGCTATCCACGAGTTCTGTATATGAGCCGCCTGGCAAATCGGTGCGTCCTACGCCTCTGCAAAAGAGAGTATCGCCTGTGATTAAGAAGCCTTGTGCTTTGTTATAGAAGCAGCAGCAACCTTTAGCGTGTCCAGGTGTGTGTATTACCTCTAATATGTCATCTCCGATATTAATAATTTGCTTGTCGTATAAACTGATAGTTGGATATATTGTGTTTTCATCCTCATAATATATTCCAAATGCTCCAGCGTATGCGTAAGCGGTCTTGAAATAATCGTAACCATCAGGATGAGAAGCCAGGGGAATATCATATTTTTTGACGGTGGCGAAGTTGCCTAAGATATGGTCGATATGAGCATGGGTATTTAAAATCATTATTGGTTTTAGATGATTATTGTCGATGAATTCAAATATGGCATTATCTTCTCTGCTATTGCAGTTTCCTGCATCAATAATGATACAATCGTTTGATTCGTTGTAAATTACAAAAGTATTTACGCTAATTGGGTTAAATACGAAGCATTTTATTTTCAACATGGAGGCTAATTTTTGATAGCTGTAAATATAGACATATTATTAACAAAAAGAGCACCAAAATGATTTTTTTTTAATGTTTTTTTTCAACAAATAGGGTTGATAAAATCTTAATTTTTTTTAATAATTTTTGTTCTGACATGTGTTTGTATTGATATAAATTTTATAATTTAGCAAACGCAAAAAAATGCTTCGGAAATAATTTAATAAAGAAATAATTCATTCAAAATCAATATTTAGCGATGGGAAAGATCAAAACAGAAGAGCAAGATTTATTTTCTGCGATGGAATCTAAAGATATTAATATCGAGGATATGCAATTAACTCATGATGTTAACTTTCATTCTGGCATTAAGGATGAGGAGGTGACAGATTCTAAGGATGTCGTTGCTAATAGTGGTATGCCTAAGAAAGAGTATAAGGTTTATTCTGTAGAGGAAGTCAAGAAGGCTGCTTCGGAGTATTTTAAAGGAGATCAGTTGGCTGCTGATGTATGGATGAATAAATATGCTTTGAAGGATAGTGATGGAAATATTTTTGAGTTGACTCCAGATGATATGCATCATCGTATAGCGTCGGAGATTGCTCGTATAGAAGAGAAGTATCCTAATCCTATGTCGGAAGGGGAGATTTTTGATGTTTTGAAGGATTTCAAATATATAGTGCCTCAAGGCAGTCCTATGGCGGGAATAGGAAATAATTTTCAGATATCATCATTATCGAATTGCTTTGTAATAGGAACTAATGGCAGTTCTGACTCATATGGTGCTATTATGAAGATAGATCAGGAGCAGGTACAGCTTATGAAGCGTCGTGGAGGTGTTGGTCATGATCTTTCTCATATTCGTCCTGCAGGAAGTCCTGTGAAGAATTGTGCTCTTACATCAACGGGAGTAGTGCCTTTCATGGAGCGTTATTCTAATTCTACCAAGGAGGTCGCACAAGATGGTAGAAGGGGAGCTTTGATGATGAGTATTAGTATTAATCACCCTGATTCTGAATCGTTTATTGATTCAAAGATGGAGCAAGGTCGTATCACTAATGCTAATGTATCGGTACGTATCAGTGATGCTTTTATGCAATCGGTCAAGGAGAACAAGCCATTTGTTCAAAAATATCCTATTGATTCGGTAAATCCTCAATTTACGAAAGAGATAGATGCTAAGAAGTTGTGGGACAAGATTATACATAATGCATGGCAGTCGGCGGAACCTGGTGTTCTTTTCTGGGATACAATAACACGTGAGTCTATTCCTGATTGTTATGCTGACTTGGGTTTCAAGACATTAAGTACTAATCCTTGTGGAGAGATACCTTTGTGTGCATATGATAGTTGTCGTCTTTTGGCGATAAATCTTTATAGTTATGTTGAAAATCCATTTACACCAAAGGCACGTTTCAATGCAGAATTATTCTCCAGACATGTTGCCATAGCTCAAAGAATGATGGACGACATTATTGATCTTGAGATAGAGAAGATTGATGCCATTTTAGCCAAAGTATATTCTGATCCTGAAGATGATAATGTGAAGAAATGTGAGGTGGATTTATGGAATAATATCCGTAAGAAGGCACTTCAAGGTCGTCGTACAGGTATTGGTATCACAGCTGAAGGAGATATGTTAGCTGCTTTAGGTAAGCGTTATGCTTCTGATGAAGCTATCGAATTCTCCACATCTGTACAGAAACTCCTTGCTTTTGAGGCATATAGATCATCAGTGAGACTTGCTAAGGAGCGTGGAGCTTTTGAGATCTATGACGCTAAACGTGAAGAGAATAATCCTTTTATCAACCGTCTTCGCGAGATGGATGAGAGTTTCTATCAAGATATGGTAAAATATGGACGTCGTAATATTGCGATGTTGACCATAGCTCCTACAGGAACGGTAAGTATCTGTACACAAACCACTTCTGGTATAGAGCCTGTGTTTATGGTTTCGTACAAACGTCGTCGTAAAGTCAATCCTAACGATAAAAATGCCAAGGTGTCTTTCACTGATAATGATGGTAATTCATTTGAAGAATATAATGTATTTCATCCAAAATTTATCACATGGCTGGAAGTAAACGGTTATGATGTTGAAGAGGTTAAGAATTATAACGATGAGCAACTTCAAGAGATAATTAATAAGTCGCCGTATTACAAGGCAACAGCAAATGATATTGATTGGGTCAGCAAGGTGAAGATGCAGGGTGAGATGCAGAAGTGGGTTGACCATTCAATCAGTGTTACGGTCAATATTCCTGCTGAGACGACAGAAGAATTGGTAAGTCAGATATATCTGACGGCATGGGAATGTGGATGTAAAGGTATGACTATCTATCGTGATGGTTCCCGTACAGGAGTTCTTGTTTCTAATAAATCTAAAGAAGATAAGAAAGTTTCTGATAATGATATTATTGAAACGCATTCACCGGTTCGTCCTAAGACATTGGAATGTGATGTTGTTCGTTTCCAGAATAATTATGAGAAATGGATCGCATTTGTTGGTAAGATTAATAACAAGCCATACGAGATATTCCTAGGTCAACAGGATGACTTTTATTTGCCTCCGTTTGTTGAAACTGCATGGATTATTAAGAATAAGGATGAAAATAATAAGACGAGATATGATTTGCAGTATGTTGATAGACAAGGATTTAAAGTCACGATGGAAGGTTTGTCTCGTTCGTTCAACAAAGAATTCTGGAATTATGCTAAGTTAATATCTGGAATTTTACGCCACGGAATGCCAATCAATAGTGTTGTCAATTTGATTCAAAACTTGAATGTTGATGAAGATAATATCAACACATGGAAGAATGGTATTGCACGAGCTTTGAAACGTTATATTCCTGATGGTACGAAAGTTGATAAGGAAGTTTGTCCTACATGTGGAGATCCACTAGTATATGAAGATGGTTGCAAGCATTGCAAGAACTGTGGTTATTCAAAATGTGGATGATATTTGTTTTATTTGAGGATATTCGCAGGTTGAGCTAGGGTATCATCTGCGAATATCCTTGAAATTACTTCGCAAACTGTAAGCTATACAAGATACTTTCTTGTTGTCTTAATAAATCTCTTTTATCTTTATTAGGGTAATAGACCCAGCCTTCTGCTGTAACGATTTTATTTCTTTCTGGGTTGACTATGCTGTAAGATACGAAAGGACCAGCCATAAAGTCGCCAACTACGTTCCACAAGCCACGAGTTTCTACAGCGTAACCTGCTGGAAATTCAGGTAATGTCTTTGAAATTGGTTTCAGGAATTCTTTGTCTGTAGTCATATACGAACCATCGATGGGACCTGGGATATATTTTTTAACAATAGAATCTCTCACTCTGATTATATTTTCCGGGTTCAAATCAGCAGTATCTTTATAAGGCAGCTCATAGATCAGGAACGCCATGCTCATATCTTGTGTCTCTTTACGGATCCACATGAAGTCGTTCTCGTCTATGCCGATGAAATATCCTTCGGGAACGTTCATAGTCACGCCGAATTGTTCCTTTAGCTGTGCGATAATCTTGTGATCTCTCGTGGGACGGAAGAACTCATTGAAACGTTCTCTTTCATTTTCATCGAACATAAGTTTCAGCTTGTCTTTTTGTGAATCGAAAACCTTTGCCCATGACTCTTCTGATGGTGCTGTGATTCTTATTACAAATTGAGGTTCTGAAACCCAATTTTTCTGTGTTTCCACTAAAGGACTTTTTATATCTCTGTCGATTTTGGCGATGATGAGATTACGGTGTTTTTTGAACATATCGTTCAGAGCTTCTGTATTAATATGAGACACTCTGAAGTTTTTTTCAGGCTGAGGTAAACCATATTGTTCCTGTTCAAAGAAATCACGTACAGTCTGTCCTAGCAAACCATTCCATTGATTATCGTTTTGTGTGACGAGGAGAATTTCTGATGTGCCGCCAACAGACCGGTCTTTTCTAGCATCTTTTATTTCTTCCTCGCATGATACTAAAGCGAAAAGTATCATTACCAATGTTAATATATTTCTACTTTTCATAAAAAATTTAATTTGATTATTATGCCTTTTTAATTTTTAACTTTTGTCCTACTTTAAGAATCGTATTCTTATTTAAACCATTGAGTTGCATGATTTGTTCTACAGTGACACCATCAAACTTCTTTGCTATGGTCCATAAGCTATCGCCTGATTTTACGGTATAAATCACATAACCATTACTTGTTGTGGTATTTATATTTGCAGGTGGATATACCTTGAGTTTCTGTCCGATCTGTAGTGTGTTGGTTTTTAGATTATTCCATCTTTTTATTTCAGTGACGCTACATTTATATTTCTTGGCGATAAGACTTAGGTTCTCGCCGGATTTTACAGTATGTATTTTCTGTTCTGTTGAGCGTTCTACAGGGCTACTATTTCCAGCTTGTGCCATAGGAGCTCCTGAACTATAGACAATGAGTTTTTGTCCTGGATAGATAGTGGTGCCTTTTAAATTATTCCATGCCTTTAACTGATTGACACTGATACGATATCTTTTAGCTATGCTGCCAAGGTTCTCACCGCTCTTCACGATATGAACGCTTCTGTCGCTAACTTTTTTCATTTCTTCCTCTAGTTTCTCCTTGTCGATACCTCTTTTTGTCTTGAAGTTATAAAGTTCTTTTTCATGGACGATGAAGCTGTCGATATATTTTTCTGGGAGTCGTAATGACATAGGATTTTTTGCGTTAGCAGGGATGATATTGGCTTTATATTGCGGGTTGAAGAACTTGATGTCTTCCATCGGGATGTTTAACATTTCGTTAAGTTGTTCAAAATGAAGAGGTTCGTGTACTGTGACGGTATCTACACCATCTATTATTATTCCAGGATCAGTAGGATATAAGTTATGTTCTTGAGAATAGCTCATCACATAATTGACTGCGATGAAAGCCGGTACATAACCTCTTGTTTCTTTCGGTAGGAACGGCCATATAGCCCAGTAGTTCTTCAAACCTCCTGCGCGATGAATAGCTTTGTTTACGTTGCCGGCACCTGAGTTATATGCTGCCAATGCCAAGAACCAGTCGTCATATTTATTATAAAGGTCGAGGAGATGCTGGCAGGCGGCTTCTGTGGCTTTCACCGGATCCATGCGGTCGTCAACCAATGATGTCACGTTTAACTTATAATTCTTTCCCGTTGCATACATAAACTGCCACAGACCTTTAGCTCCGGCATGAGAACCTGCGCGAGGATTTAATGCAGACTCGACAACGGCGAGATACTTTATCTCTAACGGCATATCATATTTGTCTAAAGCCTGTTCGAACATAGGAAAATAAATGTCGGCGAGACCTAAGATTCTGCTCGTATGATCGCGTTTCTTTACAGCATAAACATCAATAAAAGACTTGACATGCTTGTTGTAAACCAATTCTATTGTTGTCTGTCTTCTAAGTATGTCGATACGTTCAGCGTAAACGCTGTCGGGGAAACTCGGTACATAATTTTCCGGATAATTATATATGTTCTCCGACTTGGAACTCGATTCCAATTTGTTTTGCTCGAAATAAGGAATGTCGGCTAAATCTTCTATCATTCCTAACATTACATCAGATTCTTCAACGATAGCCTCGCCGGAATTCTCCGAATCGATGCGTTCTTGCAAAGCTAAGGTAAGACTGTCAAGAGTGGTAGGGTCGGTGATGGAATCTGGAATCATTAAATCTATGTCGTTGGAAAAAATCAATGTGCTGTCGTGAAAAGCAATCTCATCTTCGTCAAATGTCTCTTCGTAAATATCTTCTTCATCGTAAAAAGAGATGGTGTCTGTACTTATATCATCGTCGGCGTGAGCTATAGTGTCTGTTCCTGCGTTAGCATCGATGTTCAGGAACGTTACTTTATCAAGCATAGAGCATGATGAAATTGATGTTAATAATATAAATAAGGAAATAATAGATAGTTGATATATATGTCTTTTCATCTATGAATAATGATTTTACGAAACAATGATATTAATGTCTGCAAAGATAACGTAATAATGTGAAAAAATTATATTTTTGCAGAACAAAATTATAAAAAAAATGAAGAGAAATTTTACTATTACAGTATTGTTTTTATGTTTAGTGTTGGGTTTGGGACTCAATGCTTTCTCGCAACAACAAGAACTTCCTGAATGGAGATTGAAGAAATATCTTTCAGAGGAGGAGATGAGAATGCCAGTCAGAAACATTAATTTCACAGAGACGGATCCTCCGACGGCTGAGGTTCGTTTTCCGGGCGAATATGAGCCAATGCAGGCTGCAATGGTTGTATATCCTCTTGGTATCCCTGTGGAGCTTGTAAGAGAGATGGCGGAAGATTGTAAAGTCATTGTTGTTGCAAGATCATCAGACCAATCGTATGCTGAGAATGAGTTTCAATCAGCAAATGTTAATATGGACAACATAGAATTCCTGAATGCTAATACAGATTCATACTGGATTCGTGACTTTGGTCCTTGGTATATCTTTAATGGCAAAGAGCCTGCTATTGTTGATAACAGATACAATCGTCCTCGTCCTAATGACGATGAAATTCCTGGACATTTTGCGGAATACTGGGATATTGAGATGTTCGGGATGAATGTTGTTCATACAGGAGGTAACATGATGGAAGATGGTCGCTGTCATGGGGTTTCCGATGATATTGTTATTACAGAGAGTGCGTCATACGGCATCACTGAGGATGAGGTTTATGAAAGGATGAAAGCTTATCTTGGCATTGATCCTTATCATGTGACAATCGACCCACAAGGTGATTATATTGCTCACGTTGACTGCTGGGGAAAATATCTCGCTCCTGATAAGATCTTGTTGGCACGTGTTCCGGAGTCAAATCCTCGTTACCCTTACTATGAGGAGGTAGCAGAATATTTCGCCACCACAAATTGTTGCTGGGGTTATCCATATAAGATATATCGTGTTGATATACCAGGTGGAAGTGTTATCTCTCCTTATACTAATAGTTTGATTCTCAATAATAAAGTTCTTATGCCATTGGGGTCTAACTCGGCATATAATGAAGCTGCTCTCAATATATATCGTGAGGCGATGCCTGGTTATGAAGTTATAGGCGTAGAAAATAATAGTTATTGGGATGGCTGGTTAAATACCGACGCTCTCCACTGCCGTGTTCGTGGTGTGATGGATTTCAATATGTTCTATGTAGATCATCGTGATGTTGTTTTCGGTGAACAGGAATGGCAAGATTCTGTCGCCATCACATCTAAGTTCATCGCTTATAGCGGCGCTGAACTGAAACAAGATTCTCTCCTCGTATATTATAGCATCGACGGTGGGGAATATCAGACAGCAAAGATGACTTCAACAGGAAATCCGGACGAATATGTAGGTTATATCAAAGGTTATAACGGAGGATCGAAAATAGATTATTATGTGTTCGGTGCTGATGAGTCAAACCGCAGATACCAACAACCGGTCTTTGGTGAACTCGACCCTCATACATTTACAATGGGAGAACACGTAGAAACATTGTTGACTTTAAATCCTGAAGAGATTGTTTTCGATGAGACTTATGAACATAATGTTCCACAAATCCTGACAATAACAAATAATACAGCTGCCGATGTCGTCATAAACGATATTATGATAAAAGATCAAGATAGTTATAATATAGAATTTGATTTTTCATTGCCATATACAATTGCCGTTGGTGAATCGGCAGAAGTTGATGTTTATGCTACGTATGTATTCAAATGGATCGGTTTCGAAACAGAAATCGTCATCACTTCATCAGTAGGCGAACAGGTAGTTACTGTTATGTATGACGGCACAGTCGGTCTCGAAGAAAACAGTTTCGCATCGACTGAGATTTATCCGAATCCTATGAACGATGTCCTTTATATCGAGTCTGAAAATATTATAAGTGTAACAATCTTCAATGCTGTAGGACAACAAGTATTATTCGTCGAAAACAGAAATGAAATTGATGTGACCGAATTAAATGACGGACTTTATTTCGTAAGACTTGTTGACGACAAAGGTAATACATTAACAAAGAAAATCATTAAGCAATAATTATTATTTGGGACGTTTTTATACGTCCCTTTTTTTTACCATTATGAGACGCTTCATACAATTATCATCCATTTTAATAATCTTAATATTTTTAGGAGGGTGTACATCAAATGCACTATATGATGATGTGTCCGACATCTCGGAAAAGAATATCGGCATACTTCATTCTAATGTTGAGAAGGATGTTATGAACGTTCTCTTTCCTCATGCCTCGGTTATGGAATATGACAAAGTGATTTCACTATTTCTTGATATGGAATCTAATCGTTGTGATGTTGCGGTGATGACGCAAGAAATCGCCGATATGGTTGTAAAACGTAATCAGGATTATGTGTTGCTTGGTTCTGTTGCAACGCCAGATGGCGAGGATTTTTTTGTTGTCGTACCACGTGAAAATATTGCGGTTGGCGAGGATATTTCAATCAAAGAGATATCTTTTTTCGAGAAGATAAAAGGCAGCCTTAGTCGTAACTTATTTAATGAAAAGGCGATGCATCTGATATGGGGCGGTTTCAAGACTACCGTCATCATATTCTTCTTCGGCGCCATTTTAGCTATAATATTAGGTGCGTTCTTGGCGTATCTATCTATAAGTCATAAATGTCTTTGGCTATATAAACCTCTCAGTTGGTTTGTGATGACGATTCACGACATTCCGTCTGTCGTGCTGATGATGTTTTTCTTCTATGTCGTTTTTGCCGGAGCGATGAACGGAATATTCGTCTCAATAATAGCTCTCGGCATATATGCCTCTGGAGCGTTATATAAAGTATTTAAGATACATATCACGCAAGTCGGGAAAGGACAACTTGAGGCTGGACGTATGTTAGGGCTCAGCTCCTATAAATGTTATCGTTACATCATACTGCCTCAGGCTGTCAAGACGATGTTGCCTTTGGTGGGAGGCGAACTTAAGCTTTTGTTGAGAGCAACTTCCTACGCAGGTTACATAGCTCAGAAAGATCTGGTAAAAGCCGTCGATGCCATAAGAGGATTCACCTACGATGCTTTCGTGCCTTTGTTGTTAGTATCGCTACTATATCTCCTCTTGTCATGGCTTATAGTGAAATCATTAGATTATATATCAAAAAAAGTATTTAACAATGATTGAATTCTTACATATCAGTAAATCGTTTCAGGGTAAGGAGATTCTTCATGATGTGTCGTTGTCTGTCGAGGAAGGTCAGACGGTATGTATCATAGGAGCGTCAGGATGTGGTAAGACGACATTGTTACGTTGCATCGCAGGATTGGAAAGCAATCATCGCAGTCAGCTGTCGGCTGTCAGCTGTCAGCTAAAAGCTAAAATCGGTATGGTGTTCCAGAAATTCAATCTTTTTGAGAATATGAATGTATTGGATAATCTCACTTTTGCTCCTATCCATGTTTTGAATATGAAGAAGGAAGATGCCGAACGTCTTGCGATGGAACATCTTAAGATGGTCGGCATGTCGGAGAGAGTCGCATATTATCCGAATCAGCTTTCGTCAGGACAGCAGCAGCGTGTCGCCATAGCACGATGTTTAGTGATGAAACCGGAGCTTCTGCTTCTCGACGAGCCGCTGTCATCTCTCGACCCTATATCTCGCAGCGAGGTGATGGATGTCTTGCGTATAATAAAGAAAGATATAACAATGATAATGGTGTCGCACGACCTCGATGCCGTTGCTGAACTTGCAGATCGCGTCATCTTTGTCAATAACGGCTCGATATGTGAAGAGGGAAAACCTGAGCAAATCTTGTCGTTACCTTTAAAAGAAGAGACACGGCATTTTATCAACAGCCGGAAAAACCTTTTCTATACGATAAAGTCACATGACTTCGACCGTCCTGAACTTAATGCGCGTATCGAACACTATTGTAATAGATTCGGATTAGGCGGACAAGCGCATAGATTCGTACAGTTGGCAGTAGAAGAATCGCTTAATATCATACCTTTAGATAATAAAGTGGAACTCGTTTTGTCGAAGAAAAATGACGAGGTGAGAATGTCGTTGGATCTTACTTTTGATGATACAGGACATGATTGTCTTAATGAAGAAAATGTGTCGGAAGAGAATTTCTTAAGCCTCAATATCCTTCAAGGCTTATGCGATATAATAGAAGAGAAAGTAGAAAAAGATATGCGTCATATTCATCTTGAATTGAATCAAGAGAGACTGTTGTTGAGGTGATTGATAGTTGACAATTGACAATTAACAATTAAGGATGAGAAAGATATTGTTTTTATTATTGATGTTTTTTATGATGATGGATGCTGTTGCTCAGCGGATAGTCTTCACTCCGCAGTGGCTGCCTCAGAGTCAGTTTGCCGGTTATTACGTCGCGCAGGAAAAAGGATTCTATGAAGAGGTCGGTCTCGATGTCGTGATAGAACATGTGTCGGCTTCTGACTTTGCCATCAATCGTCTCAAGGAAGGAAAATGCGACGCCATCACCATGACGTTGTTCGACGCGATTGTCAATATCGACGCTGGCTTGGATATAGTCAATGTTCTACAGACGGCTATGCATACAGGTCTCGTTATCGTCCCTCGTAATAATGATATAAAGTCATTGGAGGATCTGCGTGATAAGCGTGTCGGGATTTGGCGAACTCATTACAACTATCTTTCTGAGATTATGGATAAAGACCATAACCTAAATATCGAATGGATACCTTTTGTACAAAGTATAAATCTTTATATCTCAGGTGCTGTCGATGCAACGATGGCGATGATTTATAACGAAGCATATCAGATTTATGCCTCAGGTTTTGAAGATGTTGAGTTTATCTCGCTTGCCGATTGCGGCTATGATTTCCCTGAAGAAGGAATATATTTTACAAAAGAATTCTATGAACAATATCCCGACAAGGCAAAAGCCTTTGCTCAGGCGTCGCGTCGTGGCTGGGAGTGGGCGCATCAGCATCCTGAAGAGACTCTCGACATCGTGATGAAAGTTGTTGAAGATAATAATATGCCCGCTGGTCGCCAGCATCAGGAATGGATGTTGAGAGAAGTCCTTAAACTTCAACTTGATAAAGATTTAAACATGCCAGCCTTCGAACTCAAGGAAGAGAAGATTAAACAGATTAATGAGTTGCTGTTAGAGAATAATCGTATCAAAAAAGCAGTGACAAAATCAAAGATTATAGGAGAATGACGATGAAACGTAAAAGAAATATATTGAATTCTTTGTCAACACGACTCAGTCTCTTCATATTGGCAGTCACAACATCATTGTTGATAACCATCGTTATTCTTAACTACAACTCATCGCGTAATCTCGTGAAAGAAGAATCTATAGAGCGTGCGCAGTCGGTGCTCGACAATACTATCTTGCGAATCGACAATGTTCTGAACTCTGTAGAGACGGCGGTACATAATATCTCATGGACTGTGAAGGAGAATGTCGATAATCCGGAGTATATGTATGATGTGACAAAACGACTTATAGAAAGTGACGACTTTATTAGCGGTAGCGCCGTTGCTTTTGAACCTGATTTCTATCCCGATAAAGGTCATTTCTATTCGCCTTATTCCTATCGTGACGGAGAAAAAATCGTAAGTAAACAACTTGGAAATCAGGATTACGACTATCATTATATGGATTGGTATCAGATTCCAAAGCTGTTAGACAAGCCATATTGGAGCGAACCTTATTTCGATCAAGGTGGAGCCGATGTCATTATGACTACATATTCATATCCTTTATATGACAGTGACGGAAAATTGTTCGCCATCATCACTGCCGACATCTCTTTGGAATGGTTCGCAGAACAGGTTAACTCTATCAAGACTTATCCTAACTCGTTCAACCTGATGATTGGTCGTGGTGGAACGTATCTCGTTCATAAAGATACAAAAGCAATTCTGAATAAGACTATGTTTGAGGCAGCATTGGCAAATGATGATGAAGTGATTTTCGAGACTGCTCACGAGATGGTAGAAGGTAAACGAGGAATGGCATATTTTGATTATGGTGAGAAATCGTATCTCTTCTATGCTCCTATTCAAGCGACGGGATGGTCGGTGGCAGTGACATGTTTGCAACAAGATATTTTCGCTAAAGTTGATGATATGAGAGCTCATGTCATGATGGTGGCGATACCGGGATTGGTTTTGTTGGTGGTGTTATGTTATCTTCTTATTCGCTATATGATGAATCCTCTCAATGAGTTTGCTCTGTCGGCAATGGAGATAGCGAAAGGTAATTTCAAGGCTGAACTGCCAAAACGTAAGAAAAACTACGAGATGAGAACCCTGCATAACTCGTTCAGTTTTATGCAGAAGTCATTGCAGAATTATATTGACGAACTGCAACTCACGACGGTGAATAAAGAACGTATCGAGAGTGAGTTGCGTATCGCTCGCGACATACAGATGGGGATGGTTCCTAAGATTTTCCCTCCTTTCCCAAAACGCGATGACGTGGATTTATACGGTATGCTTATCCCCGCCAAAGAAGTAGGAGGCGACTTATACGACTTTTTTATCGAAGATGATAAGTTGCATTTCATTATCGGTGACGTCTCCGGAAAAGGTGTGCCCGCTTCATTGGTCATGGCTGTGACATGTCGTCTGTTCAGAACTGTAGCATCGAGTGTTCACTCTCCTTCGCAGATAATAAATATATTGAACAACGCGATAGCAGAGTCTAACGAATCGAATATGTTCTGTACGGCTTTTGTCGGCGTATTGGATCTGAGAACAGGACATCTGCAATATTGTAACGCTGGACATAATCCTCCTGTCGTCATAACATCTGAAGGAAAGACTTCTTTCTTGTCGGTGAAACCTAATCTCGCCATGGGACTTTGGGAAGGCTTTGAATATCAAGAACAAGAATGTGTGATAGAGAAAGGAACAAATATCTTCCTTTATACCGATGGCGTGAACGAGGCGGAAAATATCACGAAAGAATTATATGGCGACGACAGATTGCTGCAATTCTTGTCGAGACATTTTAAGAGCAAACCTCGTAATATAGTTGAAGAATTATATGACGACATTAAACTTCATTCGAAAGATGCTGAACAAAATGACGACATTACGATGCTGTGTTTTACCGTGCTTGAGGATCTGCCTAAATCAGATTCTTGTAAAAGACTCGTGATGCGTAACGATATAGCCGACATTGCTCTTATGGCGGAATTCATAGAAACATTATGCGATGAGAACCAACTTCCGATGGATGTTTGTTTCAACCTCAATCTCGCTCTGGAAGAAGCCGTATCTAACGTGATGAAATATGCCTATCCCGAAAATGAAACGCATGAGATTATGCTTACTGCAGACATAAAAGACAATAGCATCATATTCGAGTTGAGCGATACGGGCAAGCCTTTTGATCCTACAGAAGTGGAAGATGCCGACGTGACTCTTTCTGCCGAAGAACGTCCTATCGGCGGATTAGGAATATTCCTCATAAGAAAGATAATGAAATCTGTGGCATATAAAAGAGATGGGAATAGGAATGTATTGACTATGATATTTACTTTAAACTGACAAAAACTATGGAATTAAAGATTCGTCAAGAAAATGCAGCGACTGTTGTTGAGATTATAGGTCGCTTAGATACTATCACAGCCCCTGACTTGGATGCAGCTGTGAAACCGCTTATCGTCGATGGAGTGGAGCTTATCTTCGATTGCGAGGGATTAGAATATATCAGCAGTTCGGGATTGAGAGTCGTCATCGCGACGCACAAACAGATGATGACATGCTCCGGAAAACTTATAATACGTCATCTCAATAGAGAGGTGAAATCGGTTTTTGACCTCACAGGATTTTCAAATATCCTGAATATCTGTTAACGGGAACGGGGATTGCGGGGACGGGATTTAGTAGAGACACACGGACGTGTATCTTAAATTGAAAATTCAGGTAGAGACGCGTCAATGACACCTTAAAAAAATAAACAAGATGTCATTGACACGTCTCAACTTATTCCCCGTTCCCCGCTCCCCGTTCCCCGCTCCCAATGGTTATGAATTTGGCGGTGTAAAAATAAAAAAATGGCGGTGTAAATAAATTCGTATGACAAAAAGTATTATCTTTGTTATTGAGGTTAAATCACTTTAAATAATAATGATTTATGAAGAAAATACTTCTCCATATCACAATGATTCTGCTCGTGACTATCATGTCGTCGTGCAGAGCGGTTTGGGATATGGCGGTAATGCCTTTCGTGGAATATGATATGGAAGAGACCGATATCAAATGGCCTAAATATTATCCCGATTGCGATTATCTTTCATTTAAAGTCGATTCATCGTTGCGAGACGTTCTGTTAAATGACGAAAGATTTCGCACCTACAGATGGAAATTGAAATACGACGAACCGGCATCACCGATTCAGACCATCATGTTCGATAAAGACAAGAAGTGCTGCGGAGGATACGAATTCTGTTACGGAAATGCGGAGATGCTCGATGTCTATGACGATGTTCCAATCTTTAAAAAGAACATTTACAACGACACCATCTTTGAGATTATCAGATTTGAAAACTACATCGAGTTGTTCGTTACAGACAAAGAGGACAAAGACGAAATCGTAAAGTCGTATCATGATTACGATTATCACATCATTGTCGTCTGGAGTTTTTACGGCGGCTATTACATGAAACGCCATCTTCGTCAAGTAAGAAATTACATCAAAAAGTTCAATGAAGAATATGATTTCAGGGTGATATATTTGGAAGTTTAGCAAACAGCTGTCAGTATCTAAAGTCACATATTGCTGAAAGCTGATAGCTAAAAGCCAAAAGCTAAAAAAATCTGTTGTCCGTTGTCTGTAGTCTGTTGACTTTTTGTATATTTGCAACTTCCCGAAATGTAGATAAACAATTCAATATATTATGTTAAGCGAACAAGAACAAATAAGAAGAAACTCCTTAAACGAGTTATACAAATTAGGTATCAATCCTTATCCACAGGCAGCTTTTGAAGTCAATGTCAACACTGCTCAGATTGCTGAAGAATTTGATGACAACGACTTGACAAAATTCGAGAACGTAAGCATAGGCGGTCGTATCATGAGCCGTCGTATCATGGGCGCAGCTTCGTTCTGCGAACTTCAAGATGCTCACGGTCGCGTACAGATCTATATCAAACGTGACGAGATCTGTCCTGGCGAGGATAAGACTTTATATAACGTGGCTTTCAAACGTCTCTTAGACATCGGCGACTTCATCGGCGTTAAAGGTTTCGTCTTCCGCACACAAGCCGGCGAGGTGTCAATCCACGTAAAAGAATTGACAGTGCTCAGCAAGTCATTGCGTCCGCTTCCAATAGTGAAAGAGAAAGACGGCGTTGTCTATGACGCTTTCACAGATCCTGAACAACGCTATCGTATGCGTTACGTCGATTTGGTGGTTAACGAAAACGTGAAGAACATCTTCATCGCTCGTACCAAAATCATCAACTCGATGCGTAACTTCTTCAACGAAAACGGATACTTAGAAGTAGAGACTCCGATATTACAATCTATCCCTGGCGGCGCTACAGCACGTCCTTTCATCACTCACCACAACGCTCTCGACATCCCGATGTATATGCGTATCGCTAACGAGCTTTACCTTAAACGTCTCATCGTAGGTGGTTTCGACGGAGTTTATGAGTTTTCACGTAACTTCCGTAACGAAGGTATGGACCGCACTCATAACCCAGAGTTCACATGTATGGAAATTTACGTCGCTTATAAAGACTACATCTGGATGATGGACTTCACAGAAAGAATGATAGAACGCGTCGTGACAGAAGTGTTCGGCACTGATACAGTGAAAGTCGGCGACAATGAAATATGCTTCAAACGTCCTTTCAAACGTATCTCCATGATCGACTCTATCAAGGAAAAGACAGGCGTTGACATCACTGGCATGGACGAAGCTCAACTTCGTGAAGTATGTAAAAACCTCGATATTGAAATCGACGACACTATGGGTAAAGGCAAGTTGATTGACGAGATCTTCGGAGCAAAATGCGAAGGCACTTATATCCAACCAACTTTCATCACCGACTATCCTGTCGAGATGTCGCCATTATGTAAACGTCACCGCGAGAATCCGGAACTCACAGAACGTTTCGAGTTGATGGTCAACGGCAAAGAACTCGCTAACGCATATACAGAGTTGAACGACCCTATCGACCAACGTGCTCGTTTCGAGGAACAGATGAAACTCTCGGAACGTGGCGACAACGAAGCTATGTTCATCGACCAAGACTTCTTACGTGCTATGGAATATGGTATGCCTCCAACATCAGGTATGGGTATCGGCATCGACCGTCTCGTGATGTTGCTCACTGGTCAGCTCGCAATACAGGAAGTTCTTTTCTTCCCGACAATGCGTCCTGAAAAAGTCAAGAAAATAGCTACAGAACAAGACTTCATGGCAATCGGCGTCCCAGAGGTGTGGGCTGGCGTTTTGGTAAAAGCAGGTTATACTTCCATCGATATGATGAAGTCGGAGAAACCTGCTGCTCTCCGTGAGAAACTGAACGGACTTCGTAAGAAAAACAAAATGGATGTCCCGGCTCTTCAGTTGGAGGAAGTGACACAATGGATTGAAGGTAACGAATAATTCATAATGCATAATTCATAATTTGTAGAGACGTGTCAATGTGTTTTAATTGCATGATACATTGACGCGTTTCCATGATAAAAAATAATAATCACAATATGAAGAAGATTTTACTGACATTAGGTCTGATGTTAATGCTGGTCTTTTCACTCTCTGCACAGATGGTCGAGAAGACTTTCTTTTTTAACAACCCGCAATTTGAACAATATCAAAATTATGAACAAATCACTTTGGATTGTTCCGTAGGTACACTCTCATTAGAATCTGTACAAGGAGCTGAAGTGGGAAATCCTAACCTTCCTTGGTATTCAGTGTCATTGCTACTACCGCAAAATACGGAAGCACAGGAAGTCGAATTTGAATTCTCAGATTTCATAGAAATAGAAGGATCACATCTTTTGTATCCTTATCAGGCACCGCGCCCGCTTTCTGTGACAAAGGATATTCCTTTTGCAAAAAATGAAAACGTCTATGCTTCAGAAGATTTATATCCTACAAAATATTCTTCTGATGTCGAGACACAGTATCTTAACGGTTATTCTATCGCATTATCAGGATTTACTCCTGTGAGATATGTGCCTTCTACAGGAAAATTGTCGTACGCACAGAATGTTACAGTAAGAATTTCATATACAACATCAAGAGTTGACAAAAGTAAGATGTTGAACACAGCTCCAGAGATAAAATCACGTGTTGAGCGTTTGGCGCAAAATCCTGAGTTATTAGTGTTATATGCTGATAATCAAAAACAAAGATCTATAAGTGGATATGAGTTGTTGGTTATAACACCGGAAGAATGGGTCTCTCATTTTGATGAATATAAATCTTTTTATGATGCAAAAGGTTTAAGAACTAGAGTAAGGTCTCTCGAAGAGATTTATTCTTCTACAGATGGTCGTGATGATCAAGAGAAGATCCGTACGTATATTGCGCAAGAATATGAAAATGAAGGTGTTATGATGGTCCTCCTTGGCGGTGACTCTAATGTGGTGCCTTATCGTTCTTTGTATTGTTATGTGTCTTCAGAATATGTTGATAATCTCCCTGCTGATATGTATTACGTATGTTTAGATGGTTCTTGGGATGATGATAATGATGGATTATGGGGTGAAGTAGGTGAGGATGACTTATTGCCGGAAT
Organism: Lentimicrobiaceae bacterium; assembly: GCA_015061335.1. Lineage (GTDB taxonomy): Bacteria > Bacteroidota > Bacteroidia > Bacteroidales > F082 > Limimorpha. Next base: position 26,520 of record SUWT01000007.1, read on the forward strand.
TAGCTATCGCTCGTATGCCTTTTAATAATGAGGATCAGTTTAATAATATGATGCACAAGACATTAGAATATCAAGCTAATCCTGTCTTGGGTGAATTTAACGATATCGTTTTCGGAGGAGAACACCTAGGTGATGGTTATTATGGCAGCAACGACTTAGAACTTCTTATCGGAGAACATGATGATGATGGCTATACTACTATCGGTATCCCTGAGCATTATACCTTCCATCGCATCTATTCCGATGGTCCTTCCGGATGGAATGGAACTATCTTCAGGAACAAAATCAATGAGGTAGGAGGAGGTTATGTACATCACGTAGGTCATGCTAATACTGATTATGTGGCAGGTTGGTATGTAAACTCTACTAATGATAATTCTTTCATACACCTGAATGGTGAAACGCATAACTATAACTTCTTCCATTCACATGGCTGTATTTGCGGCGACTTCACAAGCACATGTATTCTTGAAAGATTGGTGAATATATCAACAGGTTTTGTAGCAGCGACAGGTAACTCACGTTATGGATGGTATATCCCATGGGGCGATGGACCAGCTCGTCACCTTCATCGTGAGTTCGTTGATTCATATTACCACGATAGACTTCCTTATATCGGTACAGCCTTTGTGGAAATGAAAATAATGACAGCACCTTTGGTTAATATGGCTTGGGGAGAGAATGCTGCTCTCCGCTGGAACTTCTATTGTATCAATATTTTAGGTGATGTAGCTGTCAGTCCGTGGCTCGACGAACCTTTTATCCCTGAGATTGAATACGAAAAAGCTCTCGTCAATGGAACAACCTCAACAAATATAATTGTTAACAAAGAAGGTGAAGCTCAAAGTAATTTCCGTTGTAGTTTGTTCTATGGTGATGATCTTATCGCTTTCGCAATGACAGATGAAAATGGACTCGCTTCTCTAGAACTTGCTGAACCTCTTGATATAGTGGATACTTTGCAGTTGATAATAACAGGTCCTAACGCATGGTGTCAGAATTATGATGTTATTGCTATGGCAGAAAATTCAGCATACGTTTATGCTGATGACATTCAGATAGATGATGCCCAGTGTAATGGTAATGAACAACTGGATTATGATGAGACTGTTAGCCTTAATATCAATTTCTATAATCCAGGCACAATAGCTGCTAATAACGTAAGTGCAACACTTACAACACTTTCTCCAGAATATGTAGAGATGATTGATACTGAAGCTAATGTGGGTAATGTCTCAGCTAACTCTAGTATCTCTGTAAACGAAGCTTTTAGCTTCAAAATTTCTGATAACATACAAGATCAGGAATATGTTTATTTCATTCTTGAATGCAATGACGGTACTAATACCTGGGCACAAGAACTATTATTCAAAGTGTTAGCTCCTGTTTTTGATGTTCACGAGTTAATTTATGATGATAGCATGGGTAATAATAATGGTTTTGTTGATCCTGGTGAAACAATACAAATTCATTTCTCAGGTAAAAATGTTGGACATAGCCTATGCCATGATCTATTAGTGCATGCTAGTTCTGCTAATCCTTATATCACTTTTGTAGAGAATGATATAAATATTGAGGAACTTGACGTAAACGAAGAGTTTACGGCAACAATGCTGCTGCAAATAGATGATAACACTCCTGATGGAGAATTCTTTACCGTCAATGTTAATATGACCTCAGGATCTTATCAGATAGAGAAAAACCTGATGTTTACTGTCGGTACTGTTAAAGAGGACTTTGAAGTCGGTGATTTCTCTCATCTTAATTGGCAGTTTGCTTATGATAAACCTTGGTTAGTTACAGATAATCAGGTATTTAATGGAAATTATGCCGCTGAGTCAGGACATATCGGCGATGATGAGATAAGTTCTCTTATTGTTGAAATTAGCACTACTACTGATGGCGTCATATCATATTACTTTAAGACATCAACGGAAGAGAACAGAGACTATCTGGTGTTTTATATTGATGGTCAGATGCAAGATCGCTGGAGTGGAGAAAACGATTGGCAACAAATTTCTTATGACATCCCTTCAGGACTCCATACTCTGGAATGGCGTTACGATAAAAATCAAAGAGATTCAGAAGGTGAGGATCGTTGCTGGATAGATGACATCGTATTCCCTGGTAACTGTATGATAATGGATATTAATTCAGTAACAGAGAATAAGAACTTTATCATTTATCCTAATCCTGCAAATAATTTCGTTGTTGTAGAAGGTGATGATATTCAGGAAGTTGAGCTTTATAATATCATGGGTGTAAAACTTTATTCCCAAGAAGTCGAAAACTCAAAAATAGTTATGGATCTAGATGATGTTTCTAATGGAATGTATCTTATTCGTATCTTAGATTCAGATGCTAAGGTCTATACAAAAAAAATAGTTAAGAAATAATAAATTTGCTGAGATGTTATTTTCTGAAATTATTGGTCATGATGATATAAAACAGAAACTCATTCAGAGTGTTAAGGAGAGCAGGGTGGCTCATGCACAATTATTCCTTGGTCCGGATGGTACAGGAAAGCTGGCTTTGGCTATAGCTTACGCTCAATATATCAATTGCACCAATAAGAAAGATAATGACAGCTGTGGCGAATGTCCTTCGTGTAGGAAATATAATGCTTTGGCTCATCCTGATACTCACTTTATATTTCCTACCGTCACAAATAAGACAGTGAAAAAAGAACCCGAATCGGATCTCTTTCTGTCAGAATGGCGTGATTATCTTATCTCATGCAAAGGATATGCTTCATTATCATCATGGTATGATACCCTTGGTATAGAGAACAAACAAGGTGTCATCAATGTGCGAGATGCCGCAAACATAATGAAAAAACTGAGCCTTAAGTCTTATGAAGCAGAGTATAAAATTGCCATAATATGGATGGCAGAGAAACTTAATAATCAAGCTGCCAATAAACTACTTAAGCTTCTTGAGGAACCTGCTGAGAAAACAGTTTTTATCCTGGTCGCTGAAAATCAAGAGGAACTGCTTGCCACCGTGCGCTCTCGTACAGTCTTGGTGAAAATCCCTAAATTGAGACTGCATGATGTGGAAAATGCTCTGATGAAACAACATAACTGTACTGAGCAGGAAGCAAATAAAGCTGCGTCTTTGGCAAATGGTAATTGGTCGTTGGCTCTTCATTATCTTAATGATCAGGAAAATGAGAACTTTTACTCTCGCTGCTTCCAAAAATGGATGCGTTACTGCTTCAGATTCAGTGCTTCAGAATTGATAGATTTTATAGCTAATGATATCAAACCATTGGGACGCGAGAAACAAAAAGACTTCCTGACATACGGACTTAATATGTTTCATAATGTGCTGTTGGTTAATAATGGATTGATTAACCATGTATTAATTCCTGATGATGAGAAAACCTTCCTTAATAATTTCGCTCCTTTTGTCACCTATAATAATATAGATCTGATATGTGAACTATTCGAAGAGAGTATTAATCAGATCGAACGTAACGGTAATGCTTCTTTGATATTCTTAGACAATAGCTTCAAAATTTATAATTATTTTAAAATGAAATAAATGAAAAGTATTACAAAGATAGCACTGGCATTGTTAAGTGGTTTGTTGATTGCCTTTTCATGGCCGACATACGGTTTTACTCCTTTGATTTTCATAGCATTTGTTCCTTTGTTGTTTTTACAGGATCGTATTGGAGATAAAAATAATAACGAGAAGGGAAGTGTATTCTGGCTTTCTTTCCTGACTTTCTTGGTATGGAATAGTATCACAACATGGTGGGTGTGGAATAGTACTGCTGCAGGTGCGGTTGCTATGTTACTGCTAAATAGTGTTTTTATGGCTACAATATTTTGGCTCTATCATTTTACCAGAAAACACATCTTCTTCAATAAAAATGGTTTCTTCTTGTTGATATTTTTCTTTTTAGCTTTTGAATATCTTCATTATAACTGGCAGCTTAATTGGCCCTGGCTCTCATTGGGAAATGTATTTTCCAGTACACATAGCTGGATACAATGGTATGAGTTTACAGGTGTTGCGGGAGGAACAATATGGGTACTACTTTCAAATATCTTGGTGTATAAGGTTATCATAGGACTTAAGACAAAAGACAAAAGACAAACGATTCTGTTAATGATATCACTTTTGGCATTACTTTTTATTCCATTAATAATAAGTAAGATAATGTATAATACGTACGATACTCGTAAAGACTCTGATGTTGCTGAATCTAATGAGGTTGAAGTCGTTGTTGTTCAGCCAAATATAGATCCATATAATGAAGAGTTTTCTCTAACACCCGCAGAGATCCTATGGAGAAACTTTTCTCTTGCAGATACTTGTATCACTGACAAGACCCGTTTCGTAATAAGTCCAGAATCTTCTATACATGAGAATATTTGGTTAGATAAGTTTGATAAATATTATTCAATTAAGAAGATAAGAGAATTCTCAGGAAAACATAATAACATAGCATATATCATAGGAGCCAGTACTTTCGGAATGGTGCCTGAAGGAGATGAAGATGATTTTGCTGCGCGAAAGTTCTATGATGCTGATGAGTATTATTATGCTTATAATACTGCCTTGATGATCAGTGATAGTGCTGATATTCAGTATCATCAGAAATCAAGGCTTACTCCTGGAGTAGAGATGATGCCTTCATGGTGGTTTTTGCGACCAATACGTAATTATGCTATTGATCTTGGGGGTATAGTAGGTACTCTTAAAAGAGAGAATGAGCCCACTGTTTTATCATTTGATGATTATAATATAGCTACTCTTATATGTTATGAATCTGTTTTTGGCGACTATGTAACTCAATTTGCTAGAGAAGGAGCTAATCTGTTTTTCGTTATCACCAATGATGGCTGGTGGGGAGATACGGAGGGACATAGACAACATCTTGAACTTTCCAAATTACGTGCTATTGAGAACCGACGCAGTATCGCTCGCTCGGCTAACACAGGTATCTCTGCGATTATCAATGAAAGAGGTGATATTGTAGAACAGACATCTTATTGGGAACCTGATGCTATATGCAGTAATATCACGGTAAATGACGAACTTACTTTCTATTCAAAACATGGAGATTATCTCTATAGAGTAGCTACATTCCTCGCTATAATTACTTTATGTTTTAGTATTGTTTTATGTATTATGAACAAAAAATGGTACAATTAAGTTTAGCACCTTTTCAAGGGATCACCGATTCTGTTTATCGTAATTTATATCAGAATTATTTTTCTGGGATAGATAAATTTTATACCCCTTTCTTCACGGGAATTCATAAGGATAATAGTAGAAGTTTAAAGGGAGAAGAGATTGACATAAGCTGTAATGATGTCAATATTTTAACACCGCAGATACTTGGTAATGACGCAGATGAAATTATTAGATTTGCAAATCAATGTCAGTCAATGGGTTATAAGGAGATAAATCTTAATATGGGATGTCCTTTCCCAAGAGTTGCCAATAAGGTGAGAGGTTGTGGTCTTATGGCTGAGCCTCAGAGGGTTAGAGAGATATTCGACAAGGTGTTTAATAATATCACAATAAAATTTAGTCTCAAATGCCGTCTTGGATATTTTAGAGATACTGAAATAAATGAATTAATAGAGAGTTTTAATACTTATCCGTTTAGCGAGATTATTATTCATCCTAGGATTGGTAAACAATTATATACAGGATGTGCCGATGTCGATAGATTTGCCGAAGTAGCAGCTCAAATCAAACGTCCGTTGGTTTATAATGGAGATATCTTTTCTGTTGGCGATTTCCAAAAGATTAGCGCTAAATTGCCACAGGTATCAATGTTTATGTTGGGAAGAGGTATTCTCACAAATCCTTTCCTGGCAGATGAGATAAAAGGATATATCGTGAAAGATGATGAGAAAATAGAGATACTTCATCGATTTGTAGTATCTCTATATCTCGAAAGATTACGTCATGCAGGAGGAAGCCCTAAAATTATAGGCTGTATGAAAGAATTGTGGTCATATCTGATGAATTCGTTTGAAGATCCTCAGAATATATGGCGTAAAATCAAGAAGATAAATAACTTGGATGTTTATGAAGAAACGGTAGAACGTATCTTCAGAGATGAGAAACTTAAAGTTAATTAGGAATTAGGAATTAGGAATTAGGAATTATTGTAGAGACGTGTCAATTACACCGATGAAAATGATAATATGTAATTGATGCGTCTGATTAATTAGGAATTTATAATTATTATGAAAAAGATTCTTGTAATTCGGTTTAGTTCTATAGGTGATATTGTTTTGACAACGCCTGTGATCCGTTGCTTGAAGAATCAACTTCAGGAGGCAGAGATTCATGTCCTGACAAAAAAGAAATTCAGCGGTCTTTATAAGACAAACCCACACATTGATAAGGTGTATGAATTTGATTCTTCATTGAAAGACAATATTACAGAACTGAAGCTGGAGAATTACGATTATGTTGTTGATTTACAGAAGAACAAACGTAGTGTGAGAGTGACGCGAGCATTGTCATGCCCACATTCTTCATTTCCTAAACTTAATTTCAGAAAGTTTCTGCTTTCAACGTTTAAGATTAACATAATGCCTGATATTCATATCGTTGACAGATATTTCAAAGCGGTTGAGAAATTGGGAGTTAAAAATGATTATCAAGGACTTGATTTCTTTATCTCAGAGAAAAACAATTATAATTTAACAGAATTGCCCCAAGAATTTCATAATGGATATTATGCTTTTGTTATTGGCGGAACATATAAAACCAAAATTCTACCTGCCGTAAAAGTCGCTGAAGTCATACAAAAAATTAATAAACCTGTAGTACTTCTTGGTGGACCTGATGATGTGGAGAGAGCGGAAGAGATTCTTTCTTTAGTCAACAAGTCAACAAGTCAACAAGTCAACAAGTTGAGGGAGCAGGGAACAGGGAATAAGGAGCTTGATGATTTACAACTCTATTGCTCCAAAGTCCTTAATCTAGTCGGCAAGATAAACCTTGAGCGGTCGGCTTCTCTTGTAAAGAATGCGGAATCTGTCTTGACGAACGACACCGGTTTGATGCACATAGCGGCTGCTTTTCATAAGAATATAGTATCTGTCTGGGGAAATACCGTCCCTGAATTGGGAATGTATCCGTATCTTCCTAAAGAGCCGGAGAAATGTCATATTGTTGAATGTAAGTGTGTTAGATGTCGCCCGTGCAGCAAATTGGGATTTAAAGAATGTCCAAGGAAACATTTTAAATGTATGATGGATATTGACGTTAGGTTTATAGTTGATAGTTTATAGTCTAATAATTGTTGGTTCGTCGTGAGTGAAAATATTATGTCTCAGATATTTGATGCCATGATTTCTCGTTCTGATGATGAGAAGAAGGTCGTTTTGCCTCGTTTTTTCAAGACGGGGAAAGGACAGTATGGTGAGGGTGATAAATTTATTGGCGTGACGGTCCCAAATATCAGAGTTGTAGCAAAGGAATTCAAAGATGTTGATTTTGAAGTCATCAGAGAATTGATGAAAAGTCCATGGCATGAGATGCGCATGTGTGCATTGTTAATTCTTGTTAATAATTCTAAAAAGAATGTCTCAAAAGAAACATTCGATTTCTATCTCATGCAGACTAAATATATAAACAATTGGGATTTGGTAGATTTAAGTGCACCACAGATTGTTGGGAAATACCTTCTTAACAAAGAGTGTGATGTTCTTTATAGATTAGCAGAGAGTGAGTTGTTGTGGGACAATAGAATAGCTATTGTTTCTACACTTGCTTTTATAAGAAACAACGACTTGGAAGATACTTATAATCTGTCTATTAAGATGATGCGGCATAAACATGATTTAATGCATAAGGCTATAGGATGGATGTTACGTGAGGCTGGTAAGCGTGATCCTGAACGATTATATTTTTTTGTTAAAGAATGGAAATCGCAGATGCCAAGGACAATGCTCCGCTACGCTATAGAGAAATTTGATGTCGAGATACGCAAAGAGTTGATGTCAAAGCCTCTTCATACCGCAAATAAACGCAAATGAAACGCTAAGCTATATGTTATTTGTAGCAACCTCCCGGCTATAAGTTTCATAAAAATGATATTTTAAGGTTCTTCTTTTACCGCTAATCAGAGCGAAGTTATGTTATAGATATGTGAAAGCTATAGCCTTTATGATCATAAACAAAAAAGAATCACCATTACAGCAATTCTTTTTCTTGTATCGGGTAGGGGATTCGAACCCCTGTTTCGACAGTGAGAGTGTCGTTACCTGACCGACTAGTAGAACCCGACAATTTCGCTGCAAAGATAAATATTTTTTTTATAAACAGCATTTATTTTTTTAGTTTTTTTTATCTTTGTATGCATGAATTGGTTTAATACAATATCAGAGAATGATAAGATTAAAGTCTTCGATCCTATTCGCAAGATTTATTGTATATTAACTCCAGAAGAAGAGGTTAGACAAAAGACCCTTTATTATCTTGTGGAAAAGAAAAGATACCCTGTTGGTCGTATTGCTGTTGAATATTCCATTAGGGTTAATAATTTGCCGAAACGTTGCGATATTGTTGTTTTTAACAAAACAGCTCGTCCGTTGATGATAGTGGAGTGTAAAGCTGAGACTATACCGATAACACAAAAAGTCCTCGATCAGGCAATACGTTATTATTCAGGATTGAATGCAGATTATCTTTTGCTTACAAATGGAAAGACAATGTTCTGCTATCATATTGATGTTGAGAACAAGAAGATCGAGGCGATGAAGGAAGTGCCGAATATTAATTGAAAATTAGCTGTCAGCTATTAGCTGTCAGTACTTAGTTCCACGTTCCCGTTTCCCGTCCCCCGTTCCCCGTTCCCCAAAATTGCGTTAGGGATTGAAGCGGCATCCTTGCTTCCTCTCTTTGCCAATAATTTATCTATGCCGAAGACGGCGGAAGTTGCCTATATTAATTAATAAAAGGTAATAAATGATGACTTTTGTTAGCAAGATTGTGAAAGTCAACAAGACAACAAGACAACAAGCTTGTTGTCCTGTTGTCTCGTTGTCTTAATATTAGAACGACAAAATTGTTTCTTTGATGATTTCTATCGCTGCGCGTAATTCTTCCTCAGTGATTACTAATGGAGGAGCGAAGCGGATGATATGTTGGTGTGTTGGTTTTGCCAAGACGCCGTTTTCTTTCATCTTCATACAGACATCCCATGCTTCCTTACCGTCTTTAGGTTTGATGATGACTGCGTTGAGGAGACCTTTACCACGTACCAATTCAATCATCGGGCTGTCGATCTTTCTCATCTCTTCACGGAAGATATTACCGAGATATTCTGCTTTTTCCATGAGGTTTTCGTCTTTGATGACTTGAAGAGCAGCCATACTTACCTTAGCGGCGATTGGGTTTCCGCCGAATGTTGAGCCGTGTTCTCCTGGTTTGATGTTCATCATGATGTAGTCGTCAGCCAATACTGCTGATACTGGAACTACGCCGCCGCTCAAAGCCTTACCTAATATTAATATGTCAGGGCGGACGTTTTCGTGGTCGCAAGCCAACATCTTACCTGTACGTGCGATACCGCTTTGTACTTCGTCGGCCATGAACAAGACGTTGTATTTCTTACAGATGTCGTAGCATTTTTTGAGATAACCTTCATCTGGGACATAAACACCAGCTTCACCTTGGATAGGTTCTAACAAGAAACCTGCGATTTTGTGACCATGTTCTTTCAATACAGCTTCCAATGCGTCAGGATCGTTATAAGGAATACGGATGAAACCTGGTGTGAGAGGACCATAATTCGCGTATGAGTCAGGGTCGTTCGACATGGTGATGATGGTGATGGTACGACCGTGGAAGTTGCCTTCGCAGCAGACTATCGTTACTTCGTCATTCGGTATGCCTTTGCAGACGGTACCCCAACGACGTGCTAACTTAAGAGCTGTCTCGTCAGCCTCAGCACCGGTGTTCATAGGAAGAACTTTGTCGTAACCGAAATATTCTGTGATGTATTTTTCCCAAACGCCGAGACTGTCGTTATAGAAAGCACGTGAACTTAAAGTGAGATTTTCAGCTTGCTCGCATAAAGCCTTAATGATAGCAGGATGACAGTGTCCTTGATTTACAGCGGAATAAGCTGATAAGAAATCGTAATATTCTTTTCCTTCAACATCCCATACCTTTGCGCCTTTACCTTTTGCTAAAACTACAGGAAGTGGATGGTAGTTGTGAGCGCCGTATTTAGCTTCCAACTCCATGGCTAATTGTGAAGTCATTTTTTCTGACATAATGTTATGATTTAAAGTGTTTTACCTAGTTTATTTTAACTTTTCAGATTCTCAGATACTCCGATTCTCATGTTCTGAAAAAGTCACTCACAAAGATATGAATTTTTTTTGGAGAAAAAAAGAATTTTGGATTATCTTTGCGACAAAATTCATCACCATGATCAAATCAATGACTGGCTACGGAAAAGCCGAACAGATATATCTCACAAAAAAAATCGTTGTTGAAATAAAGACATTGAACTCTAAACAATTAGATCTGTCTGTAAAATTACCTCAAGAGATAAGACCTCAGGAATTGGATTATAGAAACCTGATATCTTCTGCTTTGCAGAGAGGTAAAATCGATGTGGTTGTTTCTATTACCGATACTAATGTGGAGCAAAACACTCATATCGAGAAAGAAGTCATCGCTTCTTATCTTAAACAAGTGAAAGAGATTTCTGAAGAATATAATATTCCCCAATCTTCTGATTTAGCGATGCTTCTCTTTAAGATGCCTGGAATCTTCGTCACGCCGGAACAAGAATATGATGAGACTTTCTTAGAAAAAGTCAAGGAAACCTTGCTTTCCGCTATTACAACGACAGACGACTTCCGTCAAAAAGAGGGCGAGATTCTTAAAAAAGATTTGCTTAAAAGAAAAGACCTCATCATGCAATATCTTGGCGAAGTCGCTCCTTACGAACAAAACCGTCACGAGAATATTAAAAATAAATTAATTAAGAATCTTACAGAACTCACTGCTTCCGGTCAATATGACGAAAATCGTTTTGAACAAGAGCTGATTTTCTATCTTGAAAAACTTGACATTACGGAAGAGAAAGTACGTCTCGAAAAACATTGCTCCTATTTTGATGAGACAATCGATGAAGAAGGCGCAGGTAAGAAATTAGGTTTCATCGCTCAGGAAATGGGTCGTGAGATAAACACTCTCGGTTCTAAAGCCAACGACGCTGATATTCAACGTATCGTTGTTAATATGAAAGACGAACTCGAGAAAATTAAAGAGCAACTCTTCAATATACTTTAAAATATGAGACATAATAAGATCGGTCTGTTCTTCGGTTCGTTCAATCCTGTTCATAACGGACATTTGATACTCGCTAATTATTTAGTGGAATATGCCGATCTTGATCATGTATGGTTCGTGATAAGCCCTCATAATCCTTTTAAAGAAAAGAAATCATTACTCACAGATCATCATCGTCGCGATATGCTAGAAGTGGCAATAAAAGACGATCCTCGTTTCGAAGTCTGTGATATAGAGTTCTTTATGCCTCAGCCGTCTTATACTATCGACACCCTTGTGCGTCTCTCAGAACGTTATCCTAATACCGACTTCTATCTTATTTGCGGAATGGATAACCTGACGAACTTTAAGAAATGGAAAAACTATCAGCTGATATTGGATAATTATCATCTTTTGGTTTATCCAAGAAAAGGCTATGAAGGTGGCGAATTGATGAATCATAATTCAGTGCAAGTTGTTGACGCTCCAATAATTGAAATCTCTTCAACATTTATAAGAAAAGCCAGATCCGAAAATAAAGATGTCAGGCATTTTATGCCGGAAAAAGCATATAAGTATATGATAGACATGCACTTCTATGAATATTGACATGTATTAGAACTTTATTAATACTTCGTTGTTTTTCATATAAAAATCTATCAATATGAAAACAACAATCGATTTGTCCTCACCTAAATTACTGAACTCCCTGATTTTTCTCACCGATGAACCTGATGAACATCTGTATATCAGTATAGCGAATGAGATACTTGCATACGGTACGGCTGCTCTCCCTTTCTTGAAAGAGAAAATAAAATCTATTTCTAATGTTTTTCATGAGGAAAGATTAAATAATCTGATTTATAGTATTGAACAACAGAGTGTTAGGGAGAAGCTTCAGCTGTGGAGTGAGAAAAGAGAAAATGATCTCATGGAACCTTATTTCATATTGTCGAGAAATCGTTTCCCAGAAGAAGACTGGGCATGGATAGGTTTTCAGATGGTGATGTTGATAGAACAGGCAGAGAAAGAACTAAATCCTGACCTTACACCATTGGAGCAGGTTAAAATACTGAACCATATTATTTATGATGTAAATAAATTTCGTGCTGATATGAATACAATCAACGTCTCTGATTATTATTACATCAACACATTATTTGAGACACATTTGGGAAATCCTCTATCACTGGGAATGTTATATTGTATTGTGGCAGAACGCCTTAATATCCCAATCTATGGTATAGATCTGCCGAATCATTTTATACTTGCTTTCTGTAAGAAAACAGAACGACATCCTCGGTTAGAAGATGTCCTATTCTATATAAACCCTTTTAACAAGGGTAACGTGCTGACAAGAAAAGACATACGTAATTATCTTTATGAGTTGAGAATCAATCCTGAACTAAAATATTTCGAACCTACAAGAAATATCTCTATCATAAAGAAACTGCTGAAAACTGTGAAAAATGTAGAAACAATACTGAAAAATGAGGAATGAAAAATTAGTAATAATATAGTAAAAACAATTCCTAATTCCTAATTCCTCATTCCTAATTCCTAATTAATCAAGTTTTTCAAGACAATCAGCGATATTCTTTTCTATACGTGTCAAAATATCGTCAGAATCGTCGGCTTTCTCAAATTTCTTGCCTGTAACCTTTTCGTAAAGTTCTATATAACGTTCAGAAATACTATTTACGATTTCAGCTGTCATTTCTGGAACTTGCTGTCCTTCTTGACCTTGGAATCCGTTTGCCATCAACCATTCGCGTACGAATTCCTTTGAGAGTTGTTTTACAGGGAGACCTTTTTCGAAACATTCCTCATATTGGTCGGCGATGAAATAACGTGACGAGTCAGGAGTATGAATCTCGTCCATGAGATAAATCTGATCGCCTATTTTACCGAACTCGTACTTTGTATCAACGAGGATAAGTCCGTGTTTAGCTGCTATTTCACTTCCGCGTTGGAACAATTTATAAGTTATTTCTTCAATTTGTTTGTAATCCTCTTCGCTGATAAGACCTTGACGGATAATCTCTTCGCGGGAGATGTCTTCATCGTGACCTTCATCGGCTTTTGTTGTAGGGGTGATGATTGGTTTTTCAAAACGTTGATGTTCTCTCATGCCGTCAGGAATTGGCACGCCGCATATTTCACGTTTGCCGCTTTTGTATGTGCGCCAAGAACTTCCGGTGAGGTAGCCACGGATAATCATCTCTACAGGAAAAGGTTTGCAAAGTTTACCGACAGTCACCATCGGGTCTGGTGTGGCGATTTTCCAGTTTGGAACGATGTCGCTGGTCTCGTCTAAAAACAAAGCAGCTATCTGGTTTAAAACCTGACCTTTATAAGGAATACCTTCTGGAAGAATGACATCGAAAGCAGAGATACGATCGCTGGCAACCATCACAAGATATTTATCATCAATGAAATATACATCACGAACCTTGCCATGATATACTTTTGTCTGTCTTTTGAAATTAAATTCTGTTTTTGTTAAAGCATTCATTTTTATATTTTTTAAGTTAATTCTTCAGTTGTTAGCTGTCAGTCTTTAGCTATCAGTGTGGTCTTGCTGACCACTGACCACTGACGGCTGATTGCTGATCGTTTTTTCATTATCATCAAATTGATAAAACTTCTTATACGCATTCACAATATCGGTGACGAGTTTATGGCGAACAACATCTTTTTCATTAAGATAAATAAATTCAATGCCTTTAACATCTTTTAACACTTCCATTGCCTGTGGCAAACCAGAAGGCTGGTTTTTAGGCAGGTCAATCTGTGTAATGTCACCTGTAATAACGAATTTTGCTGAGCGACCCATTCTTGTCAGGAACATTTTCAGTTGCGATTGCGTGGCATTCTGAGCTTCGTCAAGAATTACGAAAGCATGGTCGAGGGTGCGTCCTCTCATGAACGCCAATGGAGCAATCTCAATGGTTCTGTCCTCCATAAAAGCTTCTAACTTCGATTGTGGCAACATATCGCGCAAAGCATCATAAAGAGGTTGTAAATATGGATCTAACTTCTCTTTTAAGTCGCCAGGTAAGAAACCTAAATTCTCACCAGCTTCAACGGCTGGACGTGTTAAGATTATACGACGTACTTCCTTGTTTTTCAATGCTCTCACCGCCAATGCCACAGCAGTATATGTCTTTCCTGTTCCAGCTGGTCCAATGGCGAATATCATGTCTTTTTCCTCTGAGGCTTTGACCATCAACTTCTGATTCGCCGTCATGGCTTTAATCTGTAATCCATTACGACCATAAACAAGAACTTCGCTATCGTTGAGACTCTTGATATAATCCGACTCCCCGGCACATAACATGATCTCTTCTATGACCTTGGAACTGATGTTGCCATATCGCTCCAAATGCGTATTCAGCAAATTCAACCTATTGATGAAATATTCAACTTCTTCATCCTTACCTATGACCTTGATAAAATCGCCTCTCGCAATGATCTTGATCTTCGGAAATAATGATTTTATCATCGTAAGATGTTGATCATTAGGACCATATAAATCACTAGGATTGATATTCTCTATTTGAACAATTTGTTCCGACATCCTTAATATTTATAATTTCAAAAATATCTACAAAGATAAATCATATATTTTATCTGATGAAAAAATGTTTATAAAATTTTTAAGAATGAGTTATTTTAATTTTCCTAAAGATGTATATTTGCATGAGTAGTTTCTATTATAATATTTTTATTACTTTTTAACATAATATCAATGGCAATCATTACATTAACAAGCGACTGGGGACTTTCAGATTATTATGTTCCGGCGGTAAAAGGTGCATTGTATTCTGCTCTGCCAGATGCAAATGTCGTTGATATTACTCATAATATCGATTCCTTCGATATTCGCTCAGCAGCCTTCATAGTGAAAAATAGCTACCGTCACTTCCCGGAAGGTACAATTCATATCTTGGCTATAGAGACTGAAGAGTCGCTGAATAATCCTCATGCCGTGGTGAAAGTTAATGGTCATTATTTCGTCGGAACGGATAACGATATATTCTCCTTAATAGTAGAAGGTGATGATTATGAGGCTGTTATGATAGATGTGGTGCAGGATACCGACTTCTTTACCTTCAGTACACGCGATCGCTTCGTAAAAGTGGCGGTAATGTTGTCGCAAGGTAAAACCCTCTCAGAAATAGGCTCCCCTTATACTATTAAGGAAAAAATCGCTTTCCAACCAGCATTCGACTCTAACTC
The DNA here is from genome assembly GCA_015061335.1 of Lentimicrobiaceae bacterium. Classification (GTDB taxonomy): domain Bacteria; phylum Bacteroidota; class Bacteroidia; order Bacteroidales; family F082; genus Limimorpha. Next base: position 42,036 of record SUWT01000007.1, read on the forward strand.
AATTCATGGAATCGTAATATTTGTCGATGCCTACGAAAATCTGGTCACCAATATCACAAAATCATTGTTTGAAAAAGTTAGAGCAGGTAGAAACTTCTCTATAAAATTGTGCTGCGGCCTTTATTCTATAAATAAAATCAGAAAAAGCTATAAAGAAGTCCAAGAACCCGACCTGCTCGCTCTCTTCGGAACACACGGATTTCTCGAAATAGCCCTTAACCACGGTAAAGCATCTTCTCTGTTGGGCATAGAACGCGACTCCGCCATCGATATTTATTTCTATGATGAATAAAATTCTTAAAAAAAGTTAAAAAATTCATTACCAATTTCTTTTAGTCGTATATTTGTAAATCGTGAATCAGATTTTCTTTGTCATGATTCTCTGAATTATATATGATTTGAATTATAAATAATTGATTATGAATAGGATAATAATTTTTGCGATTGTAATATCTGCTTCTTTGCTTCTTTCTTGTAAAGATAATAGGACTTATAAGAACAAATTGAACGTCCATTATGAAAACCTTGAACCTCAAGTGCTGGAAATAAAGAGTTATAACTCAGCCTTGTTTGAATTGGATACGGCAAATTTTGAAGAGGAATTGAAATCAATTCAGAATGAGTATTCTTTATTCATTGGCGATAATCTCGATAATCCTGCTGCGATAACTTATATCAGAAATTTTGTCACCGACACCTTCTGTATTAGGATAAATGAAATGGTTGAGCAGAAATTCAAAGATAAATCATCTCTTAATAAAGATATAAGATCCGTATATCAACGTTTTAGATATTATTATCCTGAGATTGAACTTCCTCAGCCTTATTTTTATATCTCAGGTATTGATTATGAGACTCCAACAGTCATTGTCGCTCCGGAGGGCGTGGCGATAAGTCTTGATTATTATCTGACTAATGACGATAAGATTTATGATTACGTCGGAATGCCTCGTTTTCGTTCCCTTCGTTGTCAGCCATTATATATCACACGCGATCTGGCGATGTCTTTATATGGCACATTCGTTGAGAAAGCTCATAGACAGAAAGATGTTTTGTCGGAGATGATATATCTTGGAAAAAAATATTATTTTGTTGAAGCCATGAATCCTAATTTGCCGGACTCTGTCTTGCTGGGTTATTCTTCAAAACAGATGCAGTGGGCTTACGATCATGAGGGCGATGTCTGGGCTTCTATAGTAGGCAATGATATGTTGTATGCAAAGGGACTTGATGTTTTCCGTAACCTCTTCGGCGATGGTCCTTTTACTCAGGCTTTCTCTAATGATGCTCCGGCACGACTGGGTGAATTTATCGGTTTGCAAATAGTTCGTTCTTTTATGACTAATAACGAGATGAGCTTGCAAGACTTGATGCTTAATGATGATGTTCAACAAATATTCCAATCTTCTATGTATAAACCATTAAAACAATAGAAATTATTTCTAAACCAAAACCAAAATATCATGTTAGTAAAAACATTTGGAAGTGCCTTAAATGGCATAGAGGCTATTACTGTCACCATAGAGGTAAATATTGACAGAGGCGTTCAATTTTTTTTAGTAGGTCTGCCTGATAGTGCAGTCAAAGAGAGTCAGCAGCGTATTGAAGCCGCATTGAGTAATAACGGTTTGAAGTATCCTAAGAGGAAGATTACCATCAATATGGCTCCAGCCGACATCAGAAAAGAGGGCTCATCGTACGATCTGCCTATTGCCATAGCTATTTTGGCGGCGTCGGAGCAGATAAGTGCCGACCTTCTTGATAAATATATAATCATGGGCGAGCTCTCTCTCGATGGAAGCCTTAATCCTATTAAAGGTGTACTCCCCATTGCTATACGTGCCATGCAGGATGGCTTTAAAGGTTTGATACTGCCTGCCGCTAATGCCAAAGAGGCCGCTGTGGTGGAAGATATTGAAGTATATGGACTTAATGATATTAAAGAAGTAATATCTTTCCTGAACGGCGCTTCTGACTTTGTTCCCGTAGAAATATCAAAATATGAGGAGGAAGTCGATGATATATATGCCTTCGACTTTGCAGATGTACGTGGACAGGAAAATATAAAAAGAGCTCTTGAGGTCTCTGCCGCAGGCTCTCATAACGTCATCCTTATCGGAAGCCCAGGAAGCGGTAAGACAATGTTAGCCAAACGTTTACCAACAATAATGCCTCCCATGACATTGAAAGAGGCTCTGGAGACTACCAAGATACATTCCGTGGTGGGACTGCTAGGTCATGGATTGTCGCTGCTTAAGACACGACCTTTCAGAAGCCCGCATCATACAACATCTTACGTCGGTCTGGTGGGAGGAGGTACCTATCCTCAACCTGGTGAAATATCTCTGGCTCATAACGGCGTGCTCTTCCTCGATGAGCTGCCGGAATTTAAACGCTCCGTATTAGAAGTGCTGCGACAACCTATGGAGGATAGAGTGGTGACAATAGCTCGTGCTCGCCAAACAATAGAATTCCCTTCTAACTTCATGCTCGTTGCCGCTATGAACCCCTGCCCATGCGGATATTATAACCACCCTACACAAGAATGTACCTGCCAGCCTGGCTCAGTGGAAAAATATCTTAACAAAATATCAGGACCTCTTCTCGACAGAATAGACCTCCATGTGGAAGTGGTGCCTGTCCCCTTTGAAGAATTATCGAAACATAATACCGGAGAAAATAGTAAAACCGTCAGAGAAAGAGTTATAAAAGCTCGTAAAATTCAAACAGAACGCTTCGCTGATGTGCCTAACGTGCACTCTAATGCTCAAATGACTACCAAACTGATTCAACGTTATTGCCATCTCGATGAGAAATGCTCCTTATTACTAAAAAATGCTATGGAAAAACTGGATCTCTCAGCTAGGGCATACGACAGAATATTAAAGGTGGCAAGGACAATAGCCGATCTGGATGCTTCCGAAAATATACAAACTCAACATCTTGCAGAAGCTATTCAGTATAGAAGCCTCGATAGAGAAAACTGGGGTAAATAGTATTACATAAAGAAAAATTCTGCCTCTGATCGTCTGCTGCCTGTCGTATTTTTACTATATTTGTGACAAATTTGACTTGCAGACTTAATTAATTATGTTGTCGTTGGAAGAAATAAAAGAGATTAACGAGGGTACTATGATGGAGGCTCTCGGTATAGAATATCTTGAACTAAGAGAAGGTTTCGTCTATGCTCGTATGTTTGTGAAGAAAGAGTTGTCGCAGCCTTATGGAATGCTTCATGGTGGCGCCAGCATGGCAATGGCGGAAAGTATAGGTGGAGTAGGCTCCGCTTATTATCTCGGTATTAAAGATTATATCATAAGAGGTATGCAGTTTAGCGCTAATCATGTTAAAGCCGCTAAGGTCGGAACATACGTGTATGCTACAGCAACAATTATTCATAAAGGACGACAGACTCATGTGTGGAATATCGATATAAAGAATGAGGATGATGAGCTGGTGTCAAGCTGCCGTCTTACTAACTTTATCCTAAAAGTAGAGAAATAAAAAAAACGGAGCTTAAAAAACTCCGTTTTCCTTATCATTGCTCTTAGTCTTTCTTTCTCCTGATGCCATACAAAACACCCATGCCAGCTAATAGTAGCAAACCGCTTCCTAGTGGCGCCGCTACAGTATAATCTAAACCATGTTGTCCTGGAAGTGCAGGAAGATCTCCCCAGTCTGGTTCACCATCACGGTATTCCGTATAATTAGTGGTGAAAAAACCATCTGTTCCCTGTGCATTAACATTCAAACTTAATGCTGCTATTATTGATATTGTTATTAAGAATCTTTTCATTTCTCTGTTTCCTTTATCATGACCTTGAGCTAAATGCTCTTGGCAAATTAATCAATTATAACTTTTTGTACCTTAATTCCGTTCTCGTCAATCATTCTGACTACATAGACACCATCACTGAATGATGCCGTTGGGATATTTGCAGAAGAACTGACGTTATATTCTGCAACAGGGCGTCCAAGAATATCGTAGATCTGGATAAATCCTTGACCTTCTATATCGTTGATAATCAATTCCTCATTGCTAATGTATATAAAATGACTGTTGTCTGATGTCCCTTGACTGTTGTCTAATCTTATCATGAAACGATTAGGATTATCATTTGATTTAGCAATGAAACTATATGTGTCTGTAAGCATATTTGTTTCTTTTCCTGTGAGAAGGTCAACTAAGATGATGTCTTCTAATGTACAGTCTTGTGCCTTAATGCCGATGGTGTATTCTCCCATGTTTTTGACTTCAACACAAAGTGGTATCTCTTTGATTTCGCTATCCACTGATGCAATAGCATAGTTGATGCCATCTATAGGAATATAAACCATAGGTATGTTCTCATTACGGTGATTTATCTTGTCGAGACCTATAGCTTCGCTAAATGTGACGTATGCCACATCTTGATAATCTTTACCTGATAAGTCTATCTTTAACATAGCATCTTGTGATGACTTGGCTGTTACTGCTTGATTATTTTTTTTGATAGTGAGATTTTCAATTCCTGCATTAGCCTTTGTTAGGAAGCCTTCTCCTGCTTTGATAGCTTGGGTATTTGTTCTTGCTGTCCATTCTCCTGCATTTCCTAATACATAATAACCTGTAGCAAGAGAAGTGTTGTTTATAGCAGCAAGTTGCTTTTCACTCTTATAAATATCATGAGTGAAAGGATTGCCTATAAGATGTATTCCTGCTAACGCTCCGCTTGTGCTTGTGAAAGTAAGAGGTCCAATATTAACATCTTTGGTATTCTCTATACCTGTAAATGTGAGTTCTGTGTCATCAGAGTTGGCATACAAATAACCATGCCCGACTTCTAATTCATTAAAACCTTCTCCTTGTTTATAGTTTAACCAATAATTATATTCTTCAACATAACTATAAAGGTCGTATGTATTATCTAGCAAATTTTCTACATCTGTTACAGCAACATTAGTATTTAAAGGTGAACTGATAGTGTACCAGCCGCTTTTAGTATTATTATCACTACCAAATCCAGTAATACTTTTTGTTATTTTGATGTCTTTGCCGTATCTGCTGCCGCTGATTAATTGTCCATTATCCATATCTAGTGTGAGAGATGCACTCTCGTTATTCATTACGTAGTATGATGCAACATCAAAAACATTGTTTGTAATTTCATAGTGAGCTGATATTACAACATTCATGTCTGTTATATCTGTAATGTTTTCAAGACTACTATTATCCTTATTATACATTTTCCAACTTCCAGTTCCTTTACTATCTACACTATAATAAGGCATAAAATGAGTAATATTTTTATATGGATTTTCTATATATTTAACATAATACTGGCTGGAAACATATATTCCTGATGGAGAATTATAGAATATATTTTCACTTATAGTGGTATTTTCACCATAGATAATAAGTTTTGTTTTATCTTTACTAGATGATGAAGCGAATTTAAATGCAGAATATCCTATGTATGATATACTTTCAGGAAGGAATAATTCTTTAAGTGTAGAACTAGAAAATGCATTATTTCCAATATATGATATAGAACTATTATATGGGAAGTTAATCTCATTAAACTGACCTCTTTCACCTTCTTCTAAATCTTCAATAGTTGTAATTGTATAATCTTCTTCTAAGATCTTTACTGTATTTTTTAGATTTAATGGATAAGATACAGATTCATTTCCGCAAATAAATTTGTTTATAGCACATTTTTTATTATTCAAGTCTGTGATGGAATATACAATGCTGTATTTGTAATCTGGATAATCTTCTTTTACTGAAGCATTTTTTATTTCATTAAAGTAAGCTCTCCAGCTGTTATATGATTCATCAATAATTAGAGAATTATCATCATTCAATTTACCTCTTACGTATAGCGTTGGTTTATTAGTTTGATTAAAACCAGATAAAGCATTTTCTCCTAATAATGTAGGTGCAGTCTCTGAATCAGATAAAACGTTTGTGAAGTAGGAGCAATATTCATTTGCAAAGCCATCTGCTGCAATAGCAGTAACATTAAAAGATGTACCACTGATAACAATCTTGCTTGGTATTGTTAAAGAACATGGCGCAGTTGGCGCATCACCTAATTTAACATTTAAAGATTCATAATTAGTATTATTATAGTTGAAAACTAGAGAATAATTATCATATTCTACCTCTTTATTATCTATAAGTTGTTTATAATATGGATAATTTTGACCTTGTGCTAAACCCCATGCCGTCTTATATGCTTCTGGATCATTAACAAATATATGCATATGTCTTACAAAAGGATTTGTCTCACCTACAGTAGGTGGGGTGGCAGCTTTACAAATAAGGGTAGTAAATTTTTCACCTGCATATGCGAAAGCTCCATTTCCAATTACCATTTCATTACCTTCGTATAAAATTATTAATTTTGTGTTAAGAAATTCAAATGCATGCTCCCCTATGGTTACGACAGTGGCAGGTATGGTTAATGTACCTTCTAACCATATCGCTTGAGTAAAAAAATCTGAAAACGCATTGTCAGCAATAGCGGTTACAGAATATTCTTTTTCTCCATAACTTGCTTTTTCTGGGATGCTTAATTCTATTGCACTTTGGGGAGCGCTTGAAAATCCTAATAATGTACATGTACGGTTTGTTTCGCTGATAATTTTATATCCTAAACCATAAGCATAATCACCACTGCCATAACTAACTGTGAACTCCGTATTATCTTGCGCACACAGATTGGTAGTAAAAAGCAACAATAATGTTAACAAAAAGGTAAATCGTTTCATCATATTCTTAAAAATTAATTAATAATTCAAACTCATACAACAATAATTAATAACAACATCAGCTGAAACAAGTCAGCTATTATTGTTACCTAAAACTTTTATCTTATTTAAAATCAACAACATAGTCTCTTGTTATTGAGAGGCTATGAGTGTGCAAAGATATAAATAAATTTTAGAATTCAGCTACTAATTTTAAATTAATTTGTCTTGGTGTAAGATAATTTGGTACTGCATATTGTATATTGTAAATATCTGTCACCCACATATAAGAGCTTACGTTATTAATGCCAAGCAGGTTGAAGATTTCCAGGCTTATCCAGCTGTTTCTTATAAATCTGAGCGGGTTGTTTTTGTCGAAGCTGGTTTTGTCGCTTATTAGCTGTTTGCTGAAGCCTATGTCTATTCTTCTGTAAGCCGACATTCTTCTTGTTTGTTGATAACGTTCGCTATGAGGAGCTCCAAAAGGCATGCCTGTTCCAAAGACAAGTTTCAGGTTTACTTTAAATGAAGGTATGAAAGGAACATAGTCTTGGAAGAACAAGGAGAAGTTAAGTCTTTGGTCGGAAGGGCGTGGTATTCCTTTTATGAGGGTGTCGCTTACGAAGATTTCTCCATTATTCACATCTGTTTGTGATAGTATGGTTCCGTTAGGGGAGATATAATATCTTATGTTCTCTTCAGATTTCATGATAGAGAGGCTTGCCCAGCTTTCTATTCCTTTCACGAATTCGCCGTTGAGGCGTAAATCCAGGCCTGTTGCGTAGCCCTGTGCTTTCTGGTCGGCGTAATAGCGGATACGGATATTATCCACTTCGTAAGGGATGATGTCTTTGAGATATTTGTAATAGAGTTCTGTTGTGAGCACGAAAGGTCTGTCCCATGCTCTGAAGTTATATTCGTGTGTGAAGACCAGCTGATAGGATTTCTGTGTCGATGCTTCTTCAGGGCTTATAAGGCTTCCGTCGAACATGCGTAATTCGCGGTAGAAAGGAGGCTGTACATAAACGCCGCCGGAGATGCGGAAAAGCATGTCGTTATTCCATCCGGGTCTGAATGCGAATCCCGCACGAGGACTTATGTTGACCTTTTTGTTATAACCCCAATAGTTGGCTCTCAATCCTAAGGAGAATGTCATGACATCGGCATTTGCGCTATTGAATGTCCATTCATTATGTATGAAGCCGTCTAGATTATTGATACGTAATATGTTATTTCCTTTGGAGAGATTGTTTATCTCGAAAGGATATACAGGTGGATTAGGGCTGCCTATGGAGTCATGAGGATGAGGCAGGCTGAATCCTGCCGAGTCGATGAGCTCCCATTCTTTTATGACATCGTCGAAGTACTGATGTTGATAACGTGCTCCCCATTTTATGGTGTAGAAGTCCTTCTTATAGGCACCTTTATGGTCGATATTAAACACCTGTGAGTAGAAGTCGTTACGTGCATGTTCAATGAAGGTTCCAATACCTTGATTGGATATGACATCACCGCTTTGTTCACTTCCGGGGTTCGTCTCCAGTTGCCCGATCCAATATTGTCCCATGATGTCATAATTCTCGGCTTCTACAGCGGAATATGTTGAAGCTATGAGTTTCAGGTTAAGATCCTCATGAGGACTGTAATTGAGGGTTATAGCACCTAGTCCGACATTATAATTGCTAGCTTCTTTACCGTCGAAATATATTGTCAGTCGATGAGCGGCTTGGATGTTGCCGAAGTCGGTCTGACGTGTTTCCGGTATCATCTTATAGCTGTTACGAGAGTAATATCCAAAGGCAGATATTTCAAGTTTGGTGTTGATATTATACGACATGACACCCTGTACATCGGTGAAGTTAGGCTGATAAGAGCCTTTGGTCTCCATATTGCCAAGGATATACTTGTTGTTTTTATATCTCGCTCCTATGAGGTATGACAGTCTGTGATGTAGGGCAGAGCCTTCTGTGTGGGCTTCTACGCCAAGGAAGCTAAGTGTTAGGGAAGCTGCCGGTATTAGAGGCTTTTTGTAAGTGATGTCGAGAGCTGATGATAATTTATCGCCGTATTCTGCGGAGAAGCCTCCTGCTGAGAAGTCGATGTTAGAGACGAGTTTGGGGTTGATGATGCTCATTCCTTCTTGTTGACCTGAGCCTACGAGGAAAGGCTTATAAACTTCGATTCCATTGATGTAGATGAGGTTCTCATCGAAGTTGCCGCCTCTCACATTATACTGGGAACTTAGTTCGTTAGTTGACGATACTCCGGGTAAGGTCTTTACCAGGTCTTCCACGCCACCCGCTCCGGAAGAAGGTACCATGTCGATCTTGCGAGCGTCAAGACGTGTGATTGATGCCGATTTTATCTGGCGGTCTGATACTATGGCATCGGGAAGAGTGGTGGAGATGGATTGCATGACGACATCAAGCTTACGTTCTTCACCTTTTCTCAGTGTGATGTCGCGTTTCTCTTGTTGATAGCCTACAAAAGAAAAAACGACCTCCAATGTGGTGTCGGAAGGAAGATGCAACTCATATTGCCCACGAGCGTTCGATGAGGTGCCGTATGATGTGCCCATCACCGCAATGTTGACAAGTTCAATAACATTATTGTTATTATCAACGACTTTGCCATAGATAGAAGCATCGTCTTTCCGCTGAGCAAAAAGCACGATAGGAATCATCAATAATATCAATAATGTATATCTCAATCTCATCTGAATATTTTATGTAATAACTTTAAATAATTAAAATTATTGTCTCTTTCCCTGTTGACTTCTTGTCTAAAAAAAAAGTCGTCAAAAAAGACGACTTTTTCATTCTTATTTCGAAAAAATTATTACCAACGGTTTAAATTACCTTGAGCTGATGCGTCAAGAATAGCTTGGTAAATACCTTTCTTGTCAATTGTACGTAAGCCAGCTGCAGAAACTTTTAATACAACCCATTCATCCCATTCTGGAACGTAGAATCTCTTTATCTGTAAATTAGGTTTGAATGTTCTCTTTGTCTTTCTGTTTGAGTGAGAAACGTTATTTCCGGTAATGACTTTTTTACCTGTGATTTGACAAATTTTTGACATGACTCTTATATTTTTATGTTAAATTATATACCCTGAAAATTGGAGTGCAAAATAACGATTAATTTTTGAAATACGCAAGAGTTTTTTAAAAAAAGTTTAAACTTTTTTGTTACAATCATTTACATCATATTTTTCTATATAAAACCGCCCGATTTTTAATATAATTTTTTATTTTTGCAAAAATATATAATTAATATGTATAACATACCTATGGTTGACCTTGTAGGTCAATATAATAAGATAAAAACAGAGGTCGATGCCTCTATTCAGGACATCTTATCTAAGGCTTCTTTCATTGGAGGTCCTTATGTGAAACAGTTTCAAGAGAATTTACAGTCTTATCTGAACGTAAAACATGTGATTCCATGTGCTAATGGAACTGATGCTTTGCAGGTTGCAATGATGGCTCTTAATCTTCAGCCGGGAGATGAGGTTATCACCACAACTTTTACTTTTATAGCAACTGCCGAGGTGATTGCGCTTCTTCGTTTGACGCCTGTTCTGGTTGATATTGAGAAAGATTCGTATAATATTGACCCTCAGGCTATTGAGAGAGCTATCACGCCTAAGACCAAGGCTATTGTGCCCGTTCATATTTTTGGTCAGTGCGCTAATATGGAGGCTATCTTGGATATAGCAAAGCGTCATAATCTTTATGTGATAGAAGATAATGCGCAGGCGATAGGTGCTGACTATTCTTTCAGTGACGGGTCTGTGATGAAGTCGGGAACTATAGGAACTATCGGATGTACCTCGTTTTTCCCGTCAAAGAATCTGGGCTGCTATGGAGATGGAGGCGCTCTCTTTACCAACGACGATGAACTGGCAGATCAGATACGTATTGTGGTAAATCACGGTATGAAAACACGTTATTATCACGATTATGTGGGTGTCAACTCACGCCTCGATGCTATACAAGCTGCCGTTCTTGACATTAAACTAAAACATCTTGACGAATATATAGCGGCTCGTCAGTATGCGGCTGCTTATTATGACAAGGCTTTCTCAATTACCGATAAAATCATCACTCCCAAGAAATCTGCTTTTACAACTCATGTTTATCATCAATATGTGATTGTTCTCAATGGTGTTGATAGAGCGAAATTGATGGAACATCTTCAATCTAAAGGTATTTCCTGCGCTATATATTATCCTGTGCCTCTCCATGAACAAAAGGCTTATCAGGATCCTCGTTATAAAAAAGGCGATTTCCCGGTTAGCGAATATCTGTGTGACAACGTTATCGCTCTTCCAATGCATACCGAATTTACAGATGAACAACTAGAGTATGTGACAAAATCAGTTTTGGAATTCATAGGATAAAATATAAGATAATGAGAATTTTAGTAACAGGAGGAACAGGATATATAGGTTCTCATACAGTTGTAGAATTGCAGAAAAAAGGCTTCGAAGTCATAATAGTTGATGCCTTGTTTAATTCTCGTAAGGAATCTCTGGATGCAATAGAGAAAATCTCAGGCATCCGTCCGCAGTTTGAGTGCTTCGATCTTGCCGATAGCACCTTAACAGATGATTTCTTTGCCCGTCATAACGATATCAAAGGCATTATTCATTTCGCAGCTCATAAGGCTGTGGGTGAGTCGGTGGAACAACCGATAAAGTATTATCGTAACAACCTCGACTCTTTGATGAATATTCTGGATGCAATGCGTAAATATAGTGTGCAAAATCTGGTCTTCTCTTCTTCATGTACTGTTTATGGACAACCTGATGCCGAACATCTTCCTGTGTCGGAACGAGCTCCGATAAAAAAGGCGGAGAGCCCTTATGGTAATACAAAACAGATCGCTGAAGAGATTATCAGTGAGTCAATATCTGCCTATAAAGGCTTGAACGCTATAGCATTACGTTATTTTAATCCTGTAGGTGCTCACGATAGCGCCATGTTGGGCGAACTGCCTCTCGGAGTGCCTAACAACCTTATGCCTTTTATCACTCAGACTGCCTACGGTATTAGAAAATGCCTCAAAGTCTTTGGTGATGATTATCCAACTCCTGATGGAACAGCAATACGCGATTATATCCATATTATGGACCTCGCCAAAGCCCACGTCATTGCAGTGGAGAGAATGATAGGGGAGAGGATGAAAAACAGTTTTGAAATCTTTAACCTTGGAACAGGAACAGGTTATTCTGTATTGGAAGTCATAAAATCATTCGAGAAGGTCTCAGGTGTAAAACTGAATTATGAAATTGTAGGACGACGTAGCGGCGATATAGAAAAAGTATGGGCTGATCCTACCTATTCCAATAATGAGTTGGGCTGGAAAGCAGAACGTTGTCTTGATGAGATGACTTTATCAGCATGGAAATGGGAACAAGCTTACCGTAAAGGTGAAACCTGCTTTGAATAATTATTATCAGGTATAAAAAAAACTCCTGATTCATTTGAATCAGGAGTTTTTTTATCGTGTTACTTATCAATTAGAAGAATAATACGCTGTTATCTTCAATCTTGACATTTTCTTTAATGGCTGAGAATGCAACGTTGTTGTTAATATTGTTATTATATTTTGAACGTTGTTCTTTAATAATATTGTCATAGTTCTGTGGTGTTGCTGCGGCTTCGTGTTTGTTAACTTTTACAACGAAGAAACCGTTGCCACCGATTATAGGTTCTGATATTTCACCTTCTTTCATACCCATTACTGTACCAATGACTTTATCTTCAACGCCGAAGTTGCCGAAGCCACGACCTTCAAATGTGATGTTATCTACTGTTGTGTTTTCACCTTTGAGGTTATCAACCATCTTCTTGTAATCGTTGCCGTAAGCCTTAGCTTTTTCTGCTATGAGTTCACCTTTCTTATCTTTTATGATGACATATTTATAACGATCAACGATGTCTTCATAAACTGGATCACCTTCTTCAACGCTCTTTGTGAGAACTGCTACCACATACATATCATCGAGGTCAAAGATTGTTGACATATCACCAACTTTAGTGTTTTCATCAAATGCCCAACGTACTATCTGACGTGGATTGCTGATTCCTGTGATAAAGTTTGTAGTTGTTCTTAATGAAGGGTAAGTACGTTTGTTAAGTCCTTGAGCCTCGATAGCTTTGTTAAAATCTTCAGCTGTTGTGTTTTCTGTGACGAATCTGTTAGCTTCAGCGAAGATATTGTGGTAAGTGTTTGTACTTGCTGTGATTTCGTGTGCCAAGACAGCAACGCGAGCTTTAGGTTGAGCTTCTGTGCGGTCTGTGACTTTAATAATATGGAAACCGAAAGGAGTTTCAACCATGCCTACTGTACCTACCTTATTGTTTTGTACGAATTCATTAAATGTGTGTACCATTGTGCCGTCTGTGAACCAGCCGAGATCACCGTTGTTTGTTTGTGCACTTGGGTCGTCTGATAATGACTTAGCCAATGTCTCGATCTTTGAGCTGTCTTTCTTAACAACGTTGTAAATACTGTCTGCAAGAGCTTGAGCTTCTTCCTTAGTACGTGTCTCGGTGCTGCGTAAGGCATTAGCGTAGCTTACTAAAATGTGTGAAGCCATCAATGAATCTGAACGTTCTGATAAGTCCATGATTCTTGCGATGTTGTAATAACCTTCGTTTTCGTATGGTCCATAAACGAAACCAACGCCATTGTTTTCATCGAATATTGCTGTCTCAAGTTCTACAGGAAAATCTTTTCTTGCTTTCCATGCACTGTCGTATGGAAGATCTGAATTTGCATTGACAAAGTTAGCTGCATTTTGAATTTCAGCGAAGTCATTCTTTAAATCAGCTACATAATTTTTTGAATATTCAATATCAGCTTCTGATGGTTCGATCTCAAATATGATATAGTCGATTGCGCGTGTGGCATCTGTCTGATATTTTTTCTTGTTCTTTTCGTAGAAAGCTTTGTTGTCAGCTTCAGCTACAACTACTGTCGAGTCGGCAATAGTGTTGTAACGAACAGCATAAACTTCAGCTGATGTTTTGTCGTTCTTGTCAGCATAATAACGTGCTGCCAATTTGTTAGGAAGATAGTAAGCTTTCTTAAGGAGATTATCGTATTTCGTGTTTAATCTGTCGTTTTTAATAGCTTGTTCAAAATTAAGCCATGATGACTTCATCTCTGGTGAAAGAGTTTGGAAGTCTCTGATGTATGTAGTGACGAGTTCTCTGTTAAACTTGCCATCTGCATCTGTAAAGCTTTGAACTACATATTGGTTAGGATTTTCACCTAAAAATTGATCATATAACTCATCAGATGACACGGTGACACCAAGTTTGTCATATTCGTTTGTCATGATAATTTCTCTAATCATCTGATCCAAGGTATTAGCATGGATTGAGTAGTTATCTTGTGAACTTAATGATCCACCATTGTTAGCTTTTGCATTTTCAAGATTCATGTTGACTACATTGCTGTAATCTTGATAAGTGATTTTTTCCTTGCCAACAGTAGCTACGTTTGTTCTTTGACCGCTGTTAGTGCTCTTTAAAAGGTCACCCATAACAAAAGCCAAAAGTGCAAGACCTACAATGACTACTAACAGTCCATAATGCTTTCTAATGTTTCCAATTGCTGCCATAATTCTATGCTATTATTTATTTAAATTTATTTCTTTTTTAAGTCTGCAAATTTACAAAACCATTCGATATAATCGACATTTTTATTAAAATTTTCTTTATGCTTTTAAAATGCCTGTTGAGTATTATATAACTCATTGATTATTCTTGATTTCCACTTCCTCCAGCTTGGTGTCGGAGGCTTTTATAATTTTGAAAATATAGTTCCCAATACTTATCTCTTCATCTTTTTTGGGGATACTTTCATGATAATGAATTATATAACCTGCTAATGTTTCATAGTCGTCCGACTCAGGAAAATTGAACTTGTAATTCTTGTTTAAATAATCAATTTCCAATCGTGCTGAAAAGATATGGTCATTGGCATTAATGGTCTTTTCTACGGTATCTTCCTCATCAAATTCGTCTTCTATCTCACCGAAAATCTCTTCAATAAGATCTTCAATGCTGATAATTCCTGATGTTCCTCCAAATTCATCAACTACAACCGCTATACTTTGATGATGTTTTGACAATTTCTTTAATAATTCCTGTGCCGAATACGACTCGGGATAAAATTCTATAGGACGTATCTTCTGCCTCAGATCTGTTGTTGTCGTAAGCACGTCGTTTATATGGATATAACCTATTATGTTATCTATATTACCTTCAAATACAAGCAGTTTTGAGTGTTTCGTCTCTTGAAAGACTGTCTTAACTTCATTAATATCGTTTTCTATGTTGATTGCCTGAATCTCAGTCCTCGGAACCATACATTCTCTTAATTTTACATTGTGAAACTCTATGGCGTTTTGAAATAACTCTATTCCTTGCTGAACATCCTCATTGACCTCATCGGGATTAGCATATTCCTTGATGTAATCGTTGAGATCGACAGTGTTTAGTTTATAATCGTCATGAGGTATGTCAACTCTTAGTATATACTTGATTACCAATTCTGAAATACTTATAAAGATAAGGATGATAGGATATAAAACCACGAATAATATCATTGCGGGCAATGCGAATATCTGCATGCTTTTATTAGGATTGATTCCAAATATCATCTTCGGTAAGAACTCGCCTGTTATAAGTACCAGAATCGTTGATAAGATGGTTTGACATAATAATACGACAAAGTCGTTGTTTAATGCGCTTGGTAGTATATTAATCAGGAATGGTTCTAGTATTCTTGCTATAGCGATACCGTAAATTACGTTTGCGATATTGTTGCATAGTAATAAAAGTCCAATAAATTGCGATTGATTTTTAAAGAATTTATTGATTATTTTTGCTGAGAATTTTGATTTCTTTAGATCTAGCTCTAGCTGTAACCTATTGGTGCTCAGGAATGCTATTTCCATTCCTGAAAACATTGCCGATGCTGTCAAAGATAATATTACAATATATATGTCTTTCATTTTTCGATCTTAGAAGCCGTTTTCGTCATCTTCAATTTCGAGAGTAGCTCTCATTCCATGGATGACTCTTTGTGTAAAATCTTCATTTGCTGTGAGGCTGTCGCCATAGATGATTTTATCGGGGCTGGTTATTTTAACGAAGTTGTTGGTATAAATTTTTTTATTTTTTTGGTTCCAGAATAATGTTTCTGTCGAGAGGGTCTCCTGTGTTTCGAGATTCTCTACCACTACGCTGTCACGGGCAAAAAGAAGCTCTTCTTTCTCATAACGTATCCCGTATTCTGCTCTTATTTTTGATTCTGCCGTGCTGTCTTTGTCGTATATGTATGCTAAAAATCCTTTGGGAAATTCCAATATGGCACTGTCGCCTTCAACCTTATGCATTATAGGCGCAAAAAGTCGGGCTTGTATATAACCGGAATCGCTCCTTGTGAATACCACATCGTATGCCAAAACTCCATTGATGGTGTCGGTGTCAATAAATTGTTTGACTTTATCCAGTGAGTTTTCACAAGAAAACAACACCATAGCCATATTAGCTATGATGTTGATTCCTATAAATATTTTAAATATACTTTTCAAAATTACTTAGCTGCTCTAACTTTTGTTGTTTCCTTGATCCAGCAGTTGTCGAGTGTGAAATCTTGACCTTCTTCAAAACCATTGAAGAAAATAGTTTCTACTGTCGGGAAATAATGTGAGTATGAATTGATGAGTTCGTCAGCTTTTTCTTTCAATGAAGAATCAATTTGTTTAGCTTTTTGGAATTGGTCAACAGCTGCCCAAAATGCTGTCTTTGAATAGAAATCACCTGAACCACAATCTTTTGCACCTGCTGCATACAACTGACCAATGATGATGAAAGGCTCACCTTTGCTGTTATCAAGAGCGTATGCTTTTCTTGCATATTCACGACCTTTTTCGTAGTTTTTATACATGTTCATGATTTGAGCGAGGTAAATATATGACTGATAAGCCCATTCTTTGTTTTCACATTTTGTTGCTTCACCAAGGTATAATATTGCTTTGTCATAATCTTTGTCGCTGATGTATCTTTTGCCGATAAGGTATGCTGATTCCGGTGATGGGTTGAACTTGTGTAAGTTAACAGCTACGCTGAGATATAAGTCAGTGTTGTCGCAGCCTCTTTTCTCAAGAATCTCAGCAATTTTTGTCAATAACTCAACATCATTAGGATTAGCATTGAATTTAGGTTGGTATATACGAACTAAATCTTCACAATTAGCATATGGCTGAACTGCTACATCAAGATTGCTCTTTGCTGAGTTGAAATTGTTTAATGCTTTCTCGTTACCGCTTTCTGTTAAATTTTTGATGTTGAAATCAAGAATTTCCATGAGACGTCCGTATTCGTCGAGGATAACACTCTCTTCTAACTTGCCGTTTTTTACCATTGTGATGACTGAGTTGAAGTATGAGTCGATGAATGCGTAACTGCTGTTATTACCGTCTAAATCAATAGCTTGTTTAAGAGCGTTGTATGCTTCTTCATAACGATGTGGTGCTACTGTCAATAAATCGAGACCTTTACGACCCATGATGTTACCAACTTGTGAACCCTTAGAATTTGTTGGGAAATATTCAGCTCTCTTGTCATAAATCATAACGAGAGTGTCAATATATTTATCTTTTAATGCTTGATCTTTGGTTGTTCTGATGAATGCATACTTCATGATATTAACACCATCAAGATATGTGTTTTGCTTGAATGTCGGACAATTGAGATAAACATTTCTCCATGATGTGATCATTTGAGGATTAATGTTCTCTGGATTGTACTTGGTTTGTTCCCATTGCTTGATGTATTCACGATAAAGTGAATAATCAACTTCACAATTTTCCTGTGCTTTCAATGAAACTGTTCCTGCAAGAAGGAATGTTACACCTAATAGTAAAAATCTTCTAATTTTCATTTTTAATAATTTTGTTTATTGATTTTTTTATTCTATTTGTATTTCTTTTTAATGAACCATCTGTCGTAAATAGACATGCTTATTGATATGTTGAAATATGATTCTTTGACAAGATTGTTGTTGGTTGTACCTAATGCACCGAATTCTACAGCTACATTAAATGTTGTAAGTGATCTCTGAACAGGCAAGCCGAGACCTAATGTTACACCATATTTATTTATGGATGTGCCATACACATTATAATAGGTCTGGTCATAATGAAAACCTGCTCTATATGTTATCTTCTTGAAATAACTTGAAATAGATGTGGAAGCTGGTTTATACGAACCTCCTATTGCAATGTTCCATGCATTTTGTAAGGAGTCGTTAACGCCATTCATGCTGAATCCTTTCCATCCCGACCAGTTAAAATCTGCACCAAGAAGCCAACGATTGTTCTTCTCCAATGTGAAACCTACACCAAAACCATCAGGAATACTTATTTCCACTTTCTCATCTTGTTCAAATTCAAGAGTATCAATTGGATTCTCTGATTGTCCCTCAAATCCCTTGAACATATTCCTTATGAATAGATCTCTTTTCGATGATAGATTGGTGTTTTGTGAATATGTCGCTCCAATATTTAACTTACAACTATTGATAGGAATAGAATAAATAAATCCATAGTCGAACTTGAAATCACTCACTCTCGTATCTATAGAACGTCTTCCGTTGATAAAGAACACAGAATCAGGATAATAGACAGATGTGATGTCAGATAGTTTTCCGAATAGATATGATGCTGTTACACCTAATGACAAGTTTTTACCTATCTTGAATCCATTGGCAATATAAACCTTAGTTATTCCACCTTCGCCTTGGAAAGATACATTATATGAGCCTAAATCGTTATGATTAGTTATGACATTATATTCTTTGTTGCTGTATGGTGTGACACCAACACCTAATTTCCACCATTTTGTGGCACTTAATCCTATGTTGGCGTATTCAAATGAGGCATTTGATCCGCTTTCTGTCATTGATGTTGTTGAAAATGAAGCTGTTTTAATATAAAAACCAGCGTCAAAAAGTATTGACAAAGTGTCTATCGCGGCAAAAGAAGCAGGATTGTTAGGGCTGAGTATGGTGTTATTACTGATAGCGTTAGAGATGCCTCCCATACCTTTTAGCTTTGTATTTGGACTGCCGACGAAGAGGTCTCCCAAACCAAATCTTGAATAAGGAGAACTTAAATCAGCCTGCCCAAACGCATTAATTCCTATCGTAAAGATGGAAATGAGTAAGATAAAATATTTAAATTTTTTATATGTCATTGATAATCAAGAATATATCTTAAACCGTTAAAAGTAAACTTTGCGTCTGCAAATATGCAACATTTTAACATATTTTCAAAGAAAATATTGTCTCCACCTATAATAAAAACATTTAAATTTTTAAAAATGTTTGAATATGCTCTAATAAAGCCCTCAATTTCAAAGGCAATGCCATTCATGACCCCAGATCGCAGACAAGCTTCTGTAGTTTTATGAATGTAATTTATCTCATCTTTCTTCGGCATACATAAGGGAAGTTTATTGGTATAATCATTCATCGATTTAAACCTCAGATTTATTCCCGGACTTATGGATCCTGCATAGTGAATTTTGTCGGACGTAATAATATCGTATGTGATGCATGTCCCGATGTCAATGACAAGACTATTTTGATGTGGTTTTTCTTTTATTGCAGCTGCTACAGCCACAATTCTGTCGCTGCCTATCTCATTATATGCTAATTTAAATGGCAGTGGAGTAGTGCCGGATAGTGTGATAACTTCTATCTTTTGTAGTTGTTTCAAGCATTCTTCTATCTTTCCACCTACTGAAGACAAAATACCTTTCTCTATGTTGGGATATTTCTGTAAAACTCTTTCTAAATCATCACTATAAGGGTCGAAGACGGACAATTCTATCATGATGTCATCTTCAAATATGGCATATTTCGCTCTTGTATTTCCAATATCTATAGTTATGATTTGTTTCATTATTTTTTTTGCAAATATACTGATAATCAGAATATGTATATATTTTTTAAAAAAAATTATTTTTTTTTGTTGAATGTATAAAAAAATGTTGTACCTTTGCACTCGCAAACCGACGGAGGTACCATAGCTCAGTTGGTAGAGCAATGGACTGAAAATCCATGTGTCGCTGGTTCGAATCCCGCTGGTACCACAAAAAAAAGCTGACCTTTAGGTCAGCTTTTTTTGTTTCTTAGAAGTTCACCCAGAATTTCTCCCAGAAGCTATGTTCCATCTCTTTCCAAGCTTGAGCTGTGGCTGCTTCGAAATCGGCTGTATATCTGTTGAGTAATTTCTGTGCATCTTCTTTCTTGCCTTCATCTAATAACGCTTTCACTTCCTCTTCCAATGCAGGAATTTCTTTGAATGCTTTGTCTTCAAAACGTAAGATATTGTCTATCATAGTTTTCTTAGTGCTGCCCCATTGTATTTGAGCAAGTTTATTCGCTTTACGATAGCGCCATAATGCTGTTTCTTCGTTATAATTGCCATGACCGCATTGATCAAAACATGACGGTAATTGTGTTGAGCCAGTGAAGATAGGTATTCTTGGGCTTTGACCTGGATTCTCTACGCCAAACCAGCAGATACCGCCAATCTCGTTAGGCATCCAGCTTCTTAATTGAGCCACGAATGAGTATGAGCACCATGAAACAGATACCGTACGTTTTGAATCAACTGTGCCAGGAACTATGAAATTGTATGTGTTGATGTCATTGCCTCCCATCCATGGATTGGCGATTGGGCTAACAATGGTATCGCCTTTTCTGTTGACGATCTTTAAGTTGCGAGTCATGTCCATATCAGTTCCTTCGTAAGTACTTCTGAGTAATTCCATTACTTTACGTACATCTACTTTTTCATCTGGTTTTACTGAGAAAGGCAGATCAGGGTCATCCATACTTAATCCTAATGATGGTGCTAATGAGTTGAGTATAAACCATTCGCGTTCACGGAAATTCTTACCGTTAGAATAGTCATTACCAAAGGCTTTGTACCAGATAAATTCGCCTTCTCCATCCCATAATCCATGTTTCTTTGCGACTTTCTCTATATTGTCGGAGCATAGGAAGTTATCAGGGTCGTCTCTGTTGATATATTTTATTCTTGGAATATTAGCTGACACACTGACTTCACCGTCAGGTACTCTTTGTGCTGCCCAGATACCTCCAATTTTTTTCTTGCCTTCGCCCATGATTTCCATGCACCATACCTCATTTGGGTCAGCGATTGTGATGCATTCTCCGCCATCACCATAGCCGTATTCGGCTACAAGTTCGCCTATAAGTTTAATGGCATCTCTTGCGTTATCACAGCGTTGAAGAGCGATACGTTCTAATTCCTCAATCATGAATAAACCATCAGGGTTGACAAGTGTATCAGGTCCTGAGAAAGTCGTTTCTCCTATTGCTAATTGTTTCTCGTTAAGACAAGGATAAGCGGTGTTGAGATAAGAATAGGTGTAAGGAACTTGTGGAATCTCACCTACTTCTTTTAAACCTTTACTATCGTATGGATCTTGTGTATGCATAGTGCCTTTATAGATCTTTTGCATATCACCTTTTTTGTGTTCTTGAGCCTTCTCCCAACGAACCCATGTGCGATACCAGCTGTCGCAGGTATGTGAGGTGATGACAGAACCATCGGATGAGGCTTCTTTTCCTACCATGATACTAGTGCAACTTGCACCTTCAAAATCTTGTGCATCAACATCTTGCGCATTGATATTGAATGTTAGCGACATCAATGCCAATAATGCTAACAATGATAATCTTGTTTTCATAAGCATAAATTTATTTGAAAAAACTAAAATTAACTTTACCATATCTGCGTTGTTCAAAGAAACGCGGATGATCCTTGAAATCAAGGAATTTGTTATGTTCAACCACGAATAAACCTCCTTCATTGAGAAGCTCGTTTTCGAAAACTAATTTTACGAGTAGGTCATAATGCTGACTGTCATACGGAGGATCCGCAAAAATCAGGTCATATTTGATCCTTTGCATTGGGATGAAACGGAATACGTCGGAACGTACTACCAGAAGCTCTTCCATTTCCAACTTGCTGGCTGTATCTCTCATAAATTTCACGCAATTATTGTTCTCATCAACAGCAGTGACGCGCGGACAACCTCTTGAAACTAATTCATAGGAAATGTTTCCTGTGCCAGCAAAGAGATCTAGTGCTATAATATCTTCAAAATCAATATGATTTTCTAAAATGTTGAATAAACTCTCTTTTGCCATGTCTGTGGTAGGACGTACCGGCAAACTGCTTGGAGCAGTGATTTGTCGTCTCTGATATCTTCCTCTTATTATTCGCATGAAACTGAATTGTATAAGGTGTAATAATAATAATAAGGTACGGAATCTAATTCCGTGATGTATTCGTAATCATTGTTTCTGTTGTAAAAACGAATGTTTCTTATGAAACGAGAACAGAGTTCCACAATGGTCGATTTTTCTTCAATAAATCCCATGAAATATAGGGGAACTATTTCATTATCTAGATGCAATTGCTCAAAAGTGAATAGAATGAAATACAGGAAATCTTCCTTTGTATTGAAATAAAAATAATTATGGAAGATCAAGTCACAGTTGTTTATGATGGTCAGTTCGTAATAATTATTCTTTACATTGACGAAGGCTCTTGCTTCAGGGGTTCTGTTCTTGAATTCTTTTATGAGGCTTTCGACAAGTATTGTAGATGAATGTCGTATCTTTATTGTATCATTAAAACTACTTATTGAGCTTTCAATATCTTTAAAAATAGGATAAACATTACGAATGTTGAAATATGATATATCATCTGTCTCAATGAGATCGTCATGAGGGATATTGAGCAGGTCTAAATATCTTTCTTTGAGATTATTTTGATATAATTGAGATGGGATGAAGGTATTATATTGATTATCAATGATGAAATATACTTTGTAAAAGTCATTTATTTTCCATCCCTCATTATCTTGTAGTTCTGAAAGAAGAATGTCTAGTGGTATGTTCTTTTCTGTCTTATAATGTTTTAGGCTTACGAACTTTTGATTCTCTATGTCAAAAATGATAAAACAAAGACCATCCAATGAGTATTGGATGGTCAATATATAATCATTATTAAATTTGCTACTTAGAGCTATAGACTCTTGAATATATGGATTAAGGAAAGATGACATTTCACATCACTTCATTATTCCCAGTTACCATCTATAGATGCCTCTGTCATTGAACCAACTTTAACACCTGGATATTTGTCGATGTCTTTTTGTTGAGCAGCTGCATTTCTCACTCTTTGTCTGTCTAAATCGTGTAAATATGATTCGTATGGAGCCTTAGCTTCAAATACCGGAACATTCATACCGCCACGGAATATGAAACCAGCTTCAATTTCAAATTCCTGATTGTTTGAGTAAGGAATGTAACGTAATGCCTTGACATCGAAATTCGCTCTTGAACCAAATAATGAATCGAGAACTTTAACATAACCAACAGTATCGTTGATAGTCTTTGTGAAAGTTGTATCATTTGGATCTGGAATAATGTTAACAACTGGTAATTCACCTGAACGGATGTACTCAATTAATGAGTCGAAGTTAGCTGTATATCTGTTGTAACTTTGTTTGAACAATACCTGAGTACTTCTAATATCCTTAAGGTTCTGAACTACCTTAGCTTCACGTTCACTCTTAGTGTTTTCAAAGAGCACAGGTTGTCTGATGCTATCATAAATTTTGTATGCTAAAAATATAGCCACAAGCGCTAAAACGATGTTGATAATTGTTAATTTTTTATCCATGACTTAAACTTATTTTTCGATGGGCAAATTTACTGTTTTTTTTAATAGGAGCGATTATTTTTCTAATTTTTTTTAAAAAATCATTTTATGTGGATCAAAAGTATTGTTGTCTATTGTTTTTTTTATTTTTTGCGAAAGAATTATGTATATGTCAAGATTATGATCAGCTAGCCATTTTATTGATTTAATATCTTGATTTACAGCGTCTGCTAATACTACCAAAATTGGGAAGTTGAATTCCTGAAGCCATTTCCTCGCATTCTCATCATCATCTAAGACTGCATCGAAAGCTGCGAGATGGTAATACTTATTATCCATTAACCATTTCAAGGCATTTTTACTTCCTTTGATTGCATCGCTCAAGGCAGCTAGTTCTGGATATGAGTTATCTATAAGCCATTGACGAAACTGATCTCCGTTCTCCTCAAACGTCATGGCTAATGCCATTAATATTTTAGCGGGATAATCAAGCATTTTTATTCTCCGTAACAATCAACGACAAAACCTAAATCTCTGAGAGGTTCTGCAATTCTTTCTAGCTCTTCCAGCCCTATCTTTTCTAATTGTTTCTCCGGAGTTTCTCTTTCAATGGCGTAAATCATGGTTCTGCGAGGCTTTATCTTTTTTATGTGTTCTGTCCAGAGTCTGATTTCTTCCTCTTTGGTGTTGTCAATTTTATAACCTTTATGTTCCCCTCTCAGGAAACAGGTTTGTATTATAAGATCTCCATTGAATTTTTGTAGAAGTTGTATGTAATTCTCTAAGTCAATACTGATAT
This sequence comes from Lentimicrobiaceae bacterium, assembly GCA_015061335.1. Lineage (GTDB taxonomy): Bacteria > Bacteroidota > Bacteroidia > Bacteroidales > F082 > Limimorpha. The sequence goes on from SUWT01000007.1 coordinate 66,367, forward strand.
TCGGTTTGTTGATGGCGTTGATGCTTTCTGATGTGCCTCCATCAAGTTTTATAATGTTGTTATCGACTTTTGATATTGCATCGAAGATTTCTTTTTTATGCAACATGCTGCCATTAGTGAGTACGCTTATAACAGCATTTGGTATATATAAATCTCTGAGCCTTATTGTAATCTCTATGATTTCAGCAAAGTCGGGATGTAATGTTGGCTCTCCATTACCTGAGAATGTGATACTGTCTGGTTCATCACATGTGCCTTGTAACTCTTTCAGCTTCTCTTCTAGAATTTTTTCAAATACATCTTTCTGAGGTAATCTGCTGATATGCTTTTTCTCAGGATTCCATCCACATTCGCAATAAATACAATCGAAAGAACATATTTTTCCGATCTCAGGCATTAAATTGATTCCCAATGATTTGCCTAGCCTGCGACTCCTTATTGGTCCAAAAACCAAACTTTCAAACAATATTGCCATGTCTTTTTTTTGCAAAAATACAAATTATATCTGAAACAAGTTTTTTATCTTTGCGAAAAGTTTTTCTATGACCTACGAGCAGATTTTGTCCGATATTAAGAAAAAGGTATATTATCCTATATATTTTCTGATGGGAGAGGAACCTTTTTTTATTGATACTATCAGTGATGAACTTGAAAATAGTATTCTTGATGAAGCGGAACGTTCTTTCAATCAGATTATTTTATATGGTAATGACGTAAATGCCTATGAGATAATGTCGCAAGCTCGCGCTTTCCCGATGATGGGTGATAAACTTGTTGTGATAGTAAAAGAAGCCCAGAATGTAAAGGATATTGAAAGTATTGCTGATTATTTGGATAAGATTCCGCCAACAACAATATTGGTTTTCAATTATAAATATAAGAAGTTAGACAAACGCAAGTCATTAGCTAAAATTATTGACAAGAAAGGAGTCTTGTTTGAGTCTAAGAAGTTGTACGACAATAATATACCAGATTGGATAGTGAAATATCTGGCTTCGAGGAAATATAATATCACTCAAAAAGCTTGTCAGATGATAGCAGATTTCTTGGGTAATGATCTGCATAAGGTGAGAAATGAGCTGGATAAGCTGATGCTGGCTCTTCCTTCCACAAAACGTATCGACGATGCTGATGTAGAATATAATATTGGTATATCAAAAGATTTTAATGTCTTTGAGCTTCAAAAGGCCATAGGCGCTAAAGATACTTTCAAAGCTAATCAGATAATTAATTATTTCGGAGATAACCCTAATGAGAATCCGATTTTTATGACAATAGTGATTCTCTATGGCTATTATACTAAGTTGCTGAAACTTCATTTTTCAAAGGATAAAAGCAAGAATAACCTGGCTACTATCTTAGGAGTGAATCCTTTTTTCGTCAATGATTATCTGGAGGCAGCCCGTAATTATTCCTGGGTAGATTGCATGCGTTGTATTGAGGTTCTTCGAGAATATGATATGAAGTCGAAAGGTTATAATAGCACCTCAGATGTAAGCCAGAAGGAATTGTATCGTGAAATGTTGTTTAAATTAATGAATACCTCTGATTTGTAGGGAACTTTGGCGATGGCGATGAGACGTGTTAATGATAATGAGACGTGTCAATGACATCTTGTTTATTTTTTAAGGTGTCATTGACGCGTCTCTACGGGGGATTGTCATTTATTTAGATTATTCTGATATTATCTCTTGACGATCTTCTTACTTACTATTGTTCCGTCCTCAAGATAAATCTTTGCTATGTAAATTCCGCTACATAAACCGCTCACATCAATATTTTC
>SUWT01000058.1 GCA_015061335.1 Lentimicrobiaceae bacterium
TAAACTGACGCTCATCAATGCTACTTGTTATGAAGAAATTACCCATCTGCTTATCTTCAGACAAAGTTGTCTTCTTTATCTTTTCGTTTACTTTTTTCAAGAAGTCGTGCCAACTATATAAATTATTATCAATATTTATTGTAAAATCATATGAATCATTTTTGTAACCATCTCTCTTTTTTTCTTCATATTCAATTGGCACACATTGCCAACTCCAACGGCGTTTGAATGCGCTATCCATCGGGAATAACGATTGGTCGGAAGTATTCATTGTAGCGAGGATATTAAAATTTGCAGGCAGTCTCAACTTACCATTAGCGATACCAGCATGACCGACACCTAATTCTTTTTCGAGATAATCTTTCAAGTCGTTATCGGCATCAATAGAATATTCTGAGACTCCGTCTTTTCTATCGAGCAGTTGGAACAAGTCACCGAAAATCTGAGCGCAGTTGCCACGATTTATTTCTTCAATGATAAGATAAACAGGTTCTCCAGGATTTTGCCAGGCTTTGACATAAGCTTTTGTGAAAGCCTGAGGAGTGAATTTATATTTTATCACATCACCTTCCATAACCGGTTTATAGCAACCAACGAAAGACGCATAATCACTATCAGGATGGAAAGTTGTGCGGAAGACAAAGTTTTCTTGTTCTTCCTTATTACGATATTTCTCTTCTACAATTCCTTTTACTTTATGAGATTTACCAGAACCAGGAGTTCCGTAGAATATAGTTTGGAGAGGGGAAGATGATAAAAACACTATTTGATATAACACATAGTTATCCCCCTCTTTTCTCATTTCATACATTGACTTATATGCATCATTATATTCTGGGAAAAATTTTCTTTCCATATCTTCAGGTGTCCATTCTTTATAAAAGTAATATTCACGCCCTTGATATTCCCATCGAATACTCTTATCATAATCATTTTCTCGAGGTAATTGAATCAAATCACACCCCAAACTAAAATCATTTATTCTTAATCTTTTTGAAGTAATTTTTATCTTTTCTTCTCTTTGCATTAAAACAGACAAATTTAAATCTGTTTCAATAGTTTTCGATAATGCTAATCTTAAAAAACTTGCAGCTTTATTATTTCTAAGTAATTCTATTCTAGCGATTGTTTTCTTACCTTTATCATTCCACTCTTCTGAGTCAAGTAACAACTGCCTAACATCAGTCCTTTCAGCCAATGCTTCTGCTATTATACCGATTAAACCACTTGATGCATTAATCGAATGTGCTATTGCCAAAACAGGGGATGCTGTAAAATCTGTACGACTAATATTTTTTCCACCACCCCATGAATCATAATCATATAAAAACGACACCAGTAATTCCTTATCATCATCATGATAACTTGCCAAATATTCTTCTGCCAACGATTGTAAATATTCTGGTTGTCTTTCTGCATCAGAAATTTCCTTATCATCCCTACCAGGATGACATCTTCTAAATTGATCTTCTGTGATTCCCAAATCAATCAGTTTAGATTTATATTTCATAAGTTCACTATGATATTGACTACACAACGCTCCAATATACATCCATTGATTTGGAATATAACAATCGCCTTGTAAAGTAGATATCTTCATCGTGTAATTATAATATTCAAAATTATAACCACGGAATGAAGTTAACATTTTTTTTAAACTTTCAGGCAACAAACAGTCTGTAAAATTTTTATCTTGTATTTTCCGTTCTAATTCCTGTTTATATAAAGCTAAATTAACCAATTGACCCATACTTATCACATTAATTGTTTAACTATTTCTTCTGCAATCTTTTTAATAACTGGCACTGCAACACTATTACCAAATTGTCGGTATGCTTCTTTTTTTGAAACAACAATCTTATATTCTATATAAGAACCATTATCAACATTACCACTGTTTGGATATTCCCAACCATTTCCTACGATATGGTATCCTTGCAATCGTCCTGCCTCAACAGGTGTTAACACTCTCGGATTTAATCCTTTTTCTGATTGGTCAATAAGGATTTCACTACCATCTTTCCAATAACGAGCAGATATCGTACTCGTATATGCACTTTCCGCTGTAAATAACGAATACCCAAATCCTTTACCATTCATTCTATTACGTTCTTTTCGAGCTTTATGACCTTCCCACATTCTATCACTAATCGTAAAAGATGAATCTATAGTTTCTAATGGTTCAAATATATCAGATACTTTTGTTGGCAAGATACCTTCTTTTAATAACTTTTTATCATAAATTGTCGTTCCATCTACAGCTATCCCATAAGGGAAACGGAATGATTCTATATCAACAATATTTTTATACCACGCAATAATAAACAATCTTTCTCTATTTTGAGGCACTCCAAAATACTTAGCATTCAACACTTCATAAGAATAATCATAACCTAATTCATCAAGGGTTGCAAGGATAACCTGTAGTGTTCTTCCATTATCATGACTTTTCAAGCCACGAACATTTTCCAAAAAAAGAACTCTCGGAGGGCATCCTGTTTCTATCTTACTTTTAACAATATTAGCTATATTAAAGAATAATGTTCCCCTTGTATCTTCAAATCCTTTTTTCAACCCTGCAACTGAAAATGGCTGACAAGGAAATCCTGCACAACAGACATCAAAATTTGGAATATCTTCCAATTTAACATCATTTATATCCTCATTAAAATATAAATATTCATCATCTTTATTCTTTTTAAACAATAATGGCTCTACGCTTTTATAATTAGCCTCGTATGAAATTCTTGCATTCTTGTCCCATTCACTAGCAAACACACATTTCCCTCCAACACTATGCATTGCTGTATGAAATCCACCAATACCAGCGAACAGATCTATAAATTTTATCTTTTTTTTTGCCATAAAATTCCTACTACCATTCTAAACCAAATTACACTACCAAAATAGTTTTATGTCTTGGTTATTTGTGCATAAAATAGTTAACAAGTTGTATTTTATAATAATTACAATCTAAATTTCTCACTTCTTACAGCCTTACAAAGTTAAACATTTTTGAAAAACAGGGAATGGTTTAAAGCATAATTATTTTTAACATTTTAAACTTTAAATCAATTACTAATTAAATTGAAAAGTTTTTCAACTCTTGTGGTTAACAATCTCTTTTCATTATCACAATTACCATATGTTAAACAACTGACATTAGCAACTCCATTATTGTCAACATCCAATATTTTAACACCTCTAAAATAATCCCTAACTGAATAATTATAATAGAAAACGTTTGACAAATCCATATTGTCAACAATATACAAATATCCTAAAGAGTAACTAAAAAACAACTTTGCAACATAACTCGTACTATAATTACTAATATCAACTTTACAAACATCTAACATTGGTCCTATAACATCATCTTTACTACAACCTAACCGCACCAAAATTACAAGCAACCTTAATATTCCTAAATGAAGTACATATTCAACATCTTTTATTACAATCTTATTTTGAGGATATATCTGAGAATCTACATTATGACATGCCTGTTCAATTTTTCTGATTGTGTTTTCTTCAATAGCTTTAACCGGCACCAATTCCTTCACCAATTCTATTTCCATGTCTGTGGTCTCTGACAACAACGAATATATACGAGACATGTACTCATCTCTAATTTCTTTTAATGAATAGTTGTAATACCCCTTGGAAGAAAACTTATGAATATATCCTTCAAAATCAGTTTGTACTCCATAAAAATGTTCATATATTTTCTTGGTGTTTTCATAGTCAAGAACAAAAACTATATTGTCGAAATTGAATTTGTTATCACATAGGTTCTTCTCCTTTCCTCCATAGTTGTAACAATAATCCAGATGAGCAGAAAAGACATTCATGATACGGAATAAATGAGCCGGATCCAATCTGTCCATATCTTCCACAACCAACCCTATCTTTTTATTAGATGTTTCCCTAAAATAGCTTATGTTGTCTTTAATAATTTTAGTATAAATATCCTCTTCATATATTTTTGTCAAAGAATCTGTTTCAGAAATAAATTTATCTATTCTACCTACAACATCTTTTTCACATTTTAACTTAACAATTTCATTTTTAATAGATTTTATAAATTTCATACTTTTAACACCTGTCATAAAAGCAGATATTAAATTTGGCTCAAAGCCCAACTGAGATATTATTGGGAAAACATTCTCAAATAAAGCGAGTCCGTTACTTCTGATATAATAATATAACAACTCATCTTCAGAAATATCATATTGAGGTTCTATCATGTTATTGATTAACATCTGAGCCAAAATATCTCTTTTAATCAAATCCAAAATATCTTTATTATCAAGTATCTGATAATTGACAGGGTGTAATGTTATAAACACATAATCCTCACTCACAGATTCATCTTTTGCCAATTCATTGAGGAAATAAGACTTGCCATCTCCAAATTTTGCAGAAAGAATTGTCCTAGGATGTGAATCTAAATGAATCTTGAAATCTTTAATTTTTGCATCGATTGGTATAATAAAATCAGCCATGTTGTTTTTTTATTTTATTGTTATATTTTACAAAGATAAAATTGTTTTTTTGAATTAACTTAATTTTTTCACGTTTTATTAATGATAGAATTATTAATTTTCCGAAATTTGTAATTGTTATTTCAACTTGCATTTATGAATAGGATTATCATAATAGGAAACGGCTTTGATTTGGCTCATGGTTTAAAAACAAAATATGAAAACTTTATAATATGGTATCAGAAAGAATGGGTAGAAAAACTAAAAAAATGTTTTAATAACACGATTTCTGATGAATTATGTGCATTTAAAATATTTCAATACGATTGGGATTATTTCTTTAGTTTCTACCATTATGAAAATATTTCATGGGAAGAACTATTAGAAATGATCAATGACAGTCCACAATTATTAGAATATACTCCAAGTCGTTTTTTTGAAAGAATTACAACTTGTATAGAGCAAAGAAATTGGGTTGATATTGAAAAAGAATACTATAATCTCTTGTCATTGGATTTTGATTCATCTGATGACGAAAGCATAGAAAAATTAAATAAAGAATTAGAATGTCTTAGGGCACAACTGATCTCATATTTAAGGAAAATAGAAAATGATTTCATAAATGAATCTATAGTAAAAGACAGCATCAAAGAGAAGATATTTGAGCCTATAAATCCAAGGGATATTTCTATAAGTGCATGCAATAATATTTTACCTTCTTTTATCAAGAAACGTTTTCCAAATAATAACAATGATGAAAATCTGATTTATATATTGAAGGCATATTCAAAAAACATAAAAGAAACGCTAAAGAAAATTAGGGAATTCGAAGCACTGCATAAACATCAAATCACAAATATGGGAATAGAAAGTATTAATTGCAATGATTTCCCATTAGATTTGTTCTACCCAGACAATATTCTACTTCTAAACTTCAACTACACAAGAACCGCAGATTTGTATTTGCCCAATGAAGAAATATTTAAAGTAAATCATATACACGGAGATTTGTCTGATAAAAGTAATATAATTTTCGGTTACGGAGACGAACTGGATGATAATTACAAGAATATATTGAAACAAGATAATAATGAATATCTTAAAAATATCAAATCTATCAATTATCTAAATTCTACAAATTATAGGGAGATGCTGTCATATATAGAGTCTTCTCCATATCAGATTTATATAATGGGACATTCTTGCGGTTTGTCAGACAAGACTTTGTTAAATACTTTATTTGAGCATGACAATTGCGTTTCCATAAAACCATTCTATTACATAAATAACGAAGGATTTGATAACTATACAGAAATAGTTCAAAACATATCAAGAAATTTTACAGATATGAAACTAATGAGAGACAGAGTCGTTAATAAAACTTTTTGTGAAACATTAGAATAAGTATAATTTAGCCATGCTCAACAAATACCTCCATCAATTTTCAAACTTGCATTGCAACAAATTAAAAGGCGAGATTGCTCCGCATAAGCCGATAATGCTTCTGAGCGTAATGGATTTGATAGAAGCTGGTTTTATCACTTCAAACAAAATAGAGTTTTCTGAAATGTTAGAGGAGCGTTTCAAAAGTAACTGGAAACGTTATGTGAAAACGGATTCGGTGTTTAAGCCTAACGCCGGCACTCCGTTCTGGCATCTGAGTTATGAGCCTTTCTGGCGTCTCGTTCCTTTCTGTGGCGGAGAGGAGACTCTCGCTCAGTTAAAGAAATCGAATCCTTACTCCTCTGGGACAATACGGAAAAACATCCGCTACGCTGAAATCGACAGCGAACTTTTTGAGCTTATGAAAGATGAGAGGTACAGGGAGGAACTGAAGAAGAATCTGAGAAATTATTGACTAAAGACGAATTGAAAGTTTAAAGTTTAAAGTCGCAAGGTCGCAGAGTCGCAAGGTGATGGTCTTTATGACTTTGGGGAACTTTTATTTCCCAAGTTTAAACCTTAAACTTTAAACAAATATCGTGGACGAAGTCTGTTGACCGTTGTCTGTTGTCTGTTGACTATTCTCAGTCCTCCAAATCTAAGGGCAGGATGTTTAGGCTGTCGAATCTGTCAAAGTCGGAACTAAAGAGTTTGTCTTGTATGACGCGATATTTTTCAAATTCAGTTTCGGCAAATTCTTTGGCATATTCTGCCGTAACCTTGCCATTGTCAAGCAATATCGGACGGTCGGTAAGATCCAGGAATTTGTCTATTCGTTTCGCCCAGTCTTCCATAGTCATTGGGATATGCCGTTTCGCCATATCTTCCGCAATGTCGAGAAAGGCATCTACAATTCTTCCCATATCGTCTAATTCATTTGCCCGCAGATAATTCTTAGCGACAGCGACATCGGTCTTTACAATCTTACCTTTCGGGGATTTCTCCCAAGTTGTAAGTCCCATATTTTCGTGCTCCGCATTGGCTCTATCTACAATAAGTTCCGCCGCCGTATGTCCGTGGACAGCATAGTGCATCTTGTTTTGCACTTTCTTAAAGAATGTTCTTGTCTTTTCTTGTCTATAACATAGCCTCGAATGGCAAACTGACGGAGCACGTGGGTACACCATTGACGGAATTGCGTGGCTCGCACTGAATTAACACGATAACCGACAGAGATTATCGCATCGAGGGAATAGAATTGTGTCTGATAGTTTTTGCCATCTGACGCAGTTGCCGAGAATTTCTCGGTAACTGATTCTTTATGCAACTCTCCGCTTGCAAAAATATTTTTTAAATGTAACCCGATGTTATTTGTCGTGCAATCAAACAGATTCGCCATGGCTTTCTGCGTCGCCCATATCGTTTCGTCTTTATATACTACCTGTATTCCGTCTTCCTTGCCATCTATAACAAATGTCAGGAATTCTGCCGTGCTGTTTCTGATCTCCAATTGCTTCGCCATCACTCTACTCCTTAATTTTATAAACAAACTTTTAGATTGTAAAGATAGTGCTTTTTTTAGAATCTGAGAATTCTAAAATCTGAAAATCTGAGTAATTATTTGGCTAAAGACGAATTGAAAATTGAAGGTCGCAAGGTCGCAAAGTCACAAGGTGACGGTCTTTATGACTCTGAGGAACTTTTATTTCTCAACCTTAAACAAATAATGTGAACAAAGTCTGTTGTCTGTTGTCTGTTGTCTGTTGACATTAATTAAACTTTGTTTTGCAAGAATCTCTTCAACAGGAATGTGAGACAATATGGAATAGTGTAACACTGTCCGTTGAAACCGATGTTTTTATAACCTAATTTGATTCCGTATTTTATGTCAGGGATTCCATAAGATATTTATCTATCTTTCTTTTAAGTAGTTGTGTCATATCTTTCACACTTTAGGTATTGCAAAGATAGTATTTTTTCACAGAATCGGAGTCGTTTTAGGAATATTTTTCACAGAATAGGATTTTTTTTGAATCTGAGAATTATAAAATCTAAAAAACTGAGAAGTTTGGATAGCTATGAGCATGAGAGGAAAAATCTCGCGCAGGGAACGCAAAGGGGTATAAAATCTTAGCGAATCTGCGAGTTCTTAACGTAATTTAACACATCTCTACTTTTATTTATTAACATTCACGTAAAAAAATGTTAAAACTACAATTTCTCCTTTTATAACACTTGACAAAGAGGTGTTAATTATTGTAATTTTGTTGAAGAAATGATTATTATTTGATAGAAAAAATACTATCTTTGCAAAGATTTGAAGGGAGGTTGTTGTGGAGAAGCTAAAAACCAAAACTGTGATTAAAATTCTTGAAGATGATGGTTGGTACTTTGTCAGACAGAAAGGTAGTCATAGACAATACAAACATCATACGAAAAAAGGAACTGTAACAATAAATGGAAAATTGAACGAAACGCAAGATCAAGAGTTATTAATAAGTATATTTAAACAAGCTGGATTAAGATAATTTATATGAAGAAGATTATTGTAAATATTGTTTGGAACGACAACTACGGGGCTTATTCTGATGAAGTACCTGGATGTGTTGCTACACATTCTACAATTGAAGGTGTGAAAGAAGCATTTGTTTCTGCATTACAATTCCATATTGAAGGTTCTGAAACCGATGAATTACCAGATTGTCTTAAAAAAGACTTTGAATTGGAATTTGAATTATCGGTATCTGCATTACTTCATCATTACGACAAAATATTAACAAGAGCAGCTATCAGTCGTGTCACCGGAATCAATCAACGTCAACTCGGACATTATCTAAGTGGCTACAGAAACCCACGTCGCGACAAACGAGACATCATCATCGCTGGACTTCATAAAATCGGAAATGAATTGCTAAGCATTAAATAAAGAGGACATCTATAAATTCCACATTTAAGTAAACTTTGATAATAACAATTAAAACTTAAAACTATCAACTAATGACAAAAGGCTAAAGACGAATTGAAAATTTTAGGTCACAAGGTCGCAAGGTCGCAAAGTCACAAAGTCACAAGGTCGCAAAGTGACGGTCTTTATGACTCTGAGGACTTGCGACTTTTATTTTCTAACCTTAAACATTAAACTTTACAAAAAAAGTGGACAAAGTCTGTTGTCCGTTGTCTGTTGACATAAAAAAACGTGGACAAAGTCTGTTGTCTGTTGACATTAATTAAACATCATCGCACCGGGAACAATGCCTGCTTCAAATGATGTCACAAACTCGCCGTTGGATGTGTATCTCACGACCTCGCCGTTTTGTACGTAATTCTTGACATCGGTCAAGTAAATATCTCCATCTTCTGAAACAGCTACATTTGAAAAAACTCTTTGCTGACCGCTGACTGCTGACTGCTGACTGCTTATAAAAGGAACTGTCGGTAAAGTCTCGTCATCAATCGACATTTTGTACAAATCCAATGTGCCGAAACCGCCGTTCAAAATATAGAGGTTCTCGCCTTCTTTGTCGATGGTCATCGATGATGGATAGTCGCCTTCCGCAAAGTCGTAGCGTCTGATAATCTCACGTTTCGACGGATTGATGCAGAATAATGCAGGCTCGCATGGTGGCATGTAACCTCCGCTGCATAACACCCAGATATTGTCGTTCTTATCTTTCACGATGGCATTTGGCTCAGCGGCGACTGCCATCTCATCGACGAGTTCGTCAGTCACGACATTCACAAATTGTATTGTAGAATTGGATGTTCCCGGCTGATAATAATTCGACCAGTTTGTCACAACGACTTCATCGCCGACGCGCACCATCTTCTCTGTGGTGTTGCCTAACTCAACGAAACCTGTCTTCTGCATCGTAGCAGGATCGATAATCCAAAGTCCTGTCGATTCTTGGTCAGAGACGTAAGCCTTGTTTTTGTTGATGGAAATGATATGTCGCGGCATTGTGAATCCGTCTAACTTAGCCTGATATTTCATAGTCTTAGGATCGACTTTATAGATGTATTTGCTGTTATTCACCACGATATACATACCTGTTTCGTCCATCATCATGGAGTTGGCGACATCGCCGAGCGGAGCGAGATTTACTCTGTAAAAGAGATTGTTTTCTACCGTATCTGCCTCTGGATCATAGAAGGTGAGAGAGGAATTGGCGTAAGTGAAGGTTCCTTCGTTCAAAATGAATAATCCTTTAGCGATGTTGTGTTCTTTTGGCGTTACAGGATCGTCGCCATTACATGATACAAATGTTAATAATATTCCTAAGATGAAGATGTTAAATAATGTTTTTTTCATAGTTTTTCTTTTTAAGGACAACAGACTACAGACAACAGTCAACAGTCTTCTAGTTTACGATGATATTTAAAAAACTTTTGCCATTTGTCTTTAGTCTTTTGTCAATCAAATCTTAAATTCAAAATAAATTTCATAACTGCGTCCTGGCATTGCGCGCCAGAGTATAGTCTGATAATCTGTGTTTAATAAATTGTTAATTTTAAATTCTATTCTAAATCTGTTTAATTGCTTACCAAATGAAACATGATGCAGCATATAAGCTGGCAACTGATAAGCAAAGAAGTCGTCGTCATTCATGCTTGTCTTTCTCTCGCCCGTGAATTCGAAGGTGTAGTTCAGATTCCATGTTTTCCATCTCACTTCGGCGAAGGCGTTGGCATGATGTCTTGGGATGTAAATCAATTGTTTTCCATCGGCATCGTATTGTTGCGCATATTCGCTCTCGTCGGTGGTGTGACTATAGACATAATTACCTGAAATTGAGAATGTCCATAAGGCGTAACGGTAATTCATCTTGAGATGCGCCTCAAGTCCGCGTGCCAAGACTTTCGACACGTTTCTCGGCATCCAGTAACGATAGTTCGTCGGCACCCATTGAATCCAGTCGTTGACTTTCGAATAATAAAGTCCCGTTCTGAAATCTAAATTAAAATTAACATTCTCGTAAAGATAATTGATGTCGAAATCGACGGTCTTGCCGTCTTCGCCTTTGAGATTCTCGTTGCCGCCTGGATTCCAATACAAATCGTTCAAAGTCGGATTTCTGTAGTTATGACTATAACCGGCGTTGAAACTCAATCCTTTGACGAAAGGCATTCTGTAAACCAATGTCGCCGTCGGGAAGAAACCTGCTGATTTTTCATCGACGATGTCATTACGCAATGTCAGACGCAAATCCAAATCTCTGTAAATCTTGCCATCTACAGCCGCATAGAATGAAAGGATGTTTCTTTTCTTACGTCCCAAGTCATAGTCATTGTCATAGTCATTGTCATAATCCGTCGATGTCACATTCTCCGAATCCCATTGAATCTTGGCGTATAATTTCCATGATTTAAACAAATCCTGTTGTAAGTCAGCAAGCTGACGGAAGACATCTGATTTATTCAGAGTGTTCATCTGCGAGACGGGATTCCCGTTGGAAGTATAAGATTCAAGGAAATAATTCTGTCGTTCGTGAAAATAAGCCGACTTCACCTCTACCCTACCCGAGTTCCAATAATATTTGTAAGAGATGAAGTTACGCGAGAAATCGTTGTCGGTAAATTCTTTTACATTATTGAAAGCGTTAGGCATGATCTGCGGATAGTTTCTGTGGCTCCACTGATTCCAGGATACGACAGTCAGCAGCGAGTTTTTCATTCTTACCTGCACTTCCGGCATTACGCCATAATCAATGAAATCGGCGTTTTTCTGTTTCATCTCCTGATGAGGAATCGTAGCGATGTTGGTGTAAGCAAAGTCATTATCGCTGGAATTACGATACGCCTTGATTCGTGCAATCACGTTCTTAGCGGAATAACCGAGAGTGAGATACGAACCCCAAGTGTTGAAGCTGCCGTAAGTCTGTTTCACATCTAAAATCAGTCCTTCGTTGAATTTCTGATTGTTAGCGATATTGACCACTCCACCGAGACCTCCACTGTTGGCAGAAGTCTTGCTTCCCCATTGAAGAGAGACTTCATCTGTGAAGAAGACAGGTATCGTACTGAAATCGACTTCACCGAGCGATGGCGAGTTGAGCTGCAGTCCGTTCCACAAGACGAGAGTATGGCTCGATGTTGTTCCGCGGAAAGATGCCGATGCCGTTCCTCCGGGACCATAAGTCTTGATGAAGACAGGCGAATGTTGAATGAGCAGCTGCGAGAGCGATGCCGTTTGTAAGCGTTGCATTATCGCAGTGTCGATCTTACGTTCCATAGCTTTCTCCTGCACCTTATTATTAATAGCCGATGCGCTAATCTCCACATAATCGAGGAGAATAGTGTCGTTCTGCGCTAAAGATGTAAGAGTTAGCGTAAAGAGAATCGATAATATCAACAACAAACGGCGAATCATATCAGCATTGAGCTATGAGCAATGAGCGATGAGCCTTTTGTAACTAAGATTTGGACAAAGTCTGTTGTCCGTTGTCTGTTGTCCGTTGACCTAATTTTTCCTGCATAATTTTAAGTTTTAGTTAATAAATAAGTTAATTAACGTAAAACTTTCAGTAAGATTTGTCGATTTCTTTTTATGAAGATTGTTCGACCGACTCTTATCCCGAAAGTCTTGTAGAGACGTCATATCATGGCGTCTTTTGTCTGATAACTGGCAGGTCTTCTGACTTACTCCTTACGCCTGACGTCTTCCCATCTTTTTGAGAAAAGAAAGTGACATTATGTCGGGCGCTGCAAGAGATCACAGCAGCGGGAACTGTCCAGGATTCGCACCCGGTTCCCTATTGAGTCCGTAATGGACACCATTTATCGTTTGCAAAGATAAGAAAAAAAGTCAACAGACAACATTTTTTTAAAACTGAGAAACTGAGAATTTTTTTTGCTTTGAGCCATGAGACTTTTTAGATTCTCAATTTCAAAGACACACGTCCGTGTGCCTCTACGGGAGAGACGCATCAATTACATATTGTTTATTTTCAATGGTGTAATTGGTACGTCTCTACAATTCATAATTCACAATCAAAATAATTATGCATTATGAATTATGCATTATGAATTAATCCTTCACCCATTTTCCGCTCTCCAAAATCCTGCTCCCGTTCCTGTTCCCGTTCCCGTTCCCAGTCCCCAGCTCCCAAACGTAAGTTCCTCTTTGCCAATTGGAAGCATCTACACTTGTCACATCATCTGTAATCTCTTGTTTATGAATTTTTCTTCCTTGCATATCATAGACTTGCAATGTAGCGTTACGCAAGCCGGTTCTTATATTCATCACATCGCCACCCGGATTAGGATAGGCTACGGCAAGATGCAGGTTATGAGCGTGAGCTTCTTCGATGTTGTCCGGATCAAAAGCTGAGGCAGGGAATTTGGTGACAAAATTCCATGACTTGTCTCCATTTAAACTATTAGCATGACCTACAAGCAACAAGTCTTCTTCTTTTGTTGATACTATTGAATTCACAAACGTATATATTTCATCTTCACCGCTTGTATAATATAGTTCTGATATAGTCTCAAAATTCTCGTCTAAATGTTCTATTATTATCCATGAATCTGTATTTTTATAGTACTCATCTGCATTCCAGTTCTGCACATAGATTAAAGTATTGTCT
>SUWT01000059.1 GCA_015061335.1 Lentimicrobiaceae bacterium
CCTCTCCCCAAAAAATAGACATTCTTATAGGTTTAGGATCTAACCGAGATTCATTGCCTGGCAGAGAAATAAACCCTCAAGAATATGATATAAGTATTGTAAAAAACGATGTTATAATTATGGCTCCTACTCCTCAAGGTCTTTTTTACGGAGCTCAAAGTTTAAAGCAACTTATCCGTCACCAACTTCTCACAGAAAACAATCTGAATATTCCTTGCTATAATATCTTCGACTATCCTTCTCTTGAATATCGTGGATGGATGGACGACATCAGTCGCGGCCCGATTCCGACAACTGAATTCATAAAAGAGGAGATTCGTCGCCTTGCTGAATATAAATTCAACTTCTTCAATCTTTACACTGAACATCTTTACAAATTAGACAATTATCCCGACATAGCTCCTACCGACGGACTTACCGCCGAAGAGATAAAAGAACTGACCGACTTTGCTAAAGATTATTATATAGAATTTATCGGCAATCAACAATGTTTCGCTCATGCAGAAAAGACTCTCGACAATCCTTTCTACGATGACATAAAAGACACACGTTTCAACTTCAATCCAGGCGTTGAAGAGACTTACGAGTTTTTAGAGGAACTTTTGTCTGAAACGGCGCAAGCATACGAGTCGAAATATTTTAACATCAACTGCGATGAGACCGAGAGTCTCGGTAACGGCAAGGCGAAAACTTACATAGACAGTGTCGGCAATGAAGAAGCATATTGCCAACATATTAACAAGGTATATGACATTCTTAAAAAATTTGATAAAGAAGTCATGATGTGGGGTGACATCATCGCCAAGAATCCTGAGATGATAAAACAACTTCCAGAAGACATACAATTTATAGTATGGAGCTACGGCGGTCGTGACAGCTTCGACGAGATGATAGAACCTTTTAAAAACTCAGGACACGAGTTCTGGGTAGCTCCAGGCGCGAGTTGCTGGGCGACAAGTTTTCCATATATCCACAACTACACGAAGAACATCGCCAACTTCAACCGCGATGCAGTGAGATACGGAGCCAAAGGTGTCATCAACACAGCCTGGGACGACTACGGCGAGACGATGTTCAATTCGACATGGCACGCTATGATCTGGTGTGCCGAAACAAGTTGGAACGCATTGGAAAGCAATGACGAAACTGAGAGACTGGAAAGAGAGAATATTTTCAATAAGAACTTCGAGGTACAATATTTTAATAAAGCTGTCAGCCAACAATACGATGAGACAACAGGTAGAGACGCGTCAATGTTTCATGCTATGAAACACATTGACACGTCTTTAATTAATAATGCGTCAATGTTTCATGCTATAAAACACATTGACACGTCTTTAATAGAAAGCCAAAGTTCAATCATCAGCGACCTTTATGAATTGAACGAACTGATTGACGAGAGCGACACCCGTAATGTGATGAATTTCCAGACTCTTAACGAGCCGCTGCTAGAATTTTTCGAATCGCAGATCGATAGTACGGCGAAAGTAAAGAACGATTACTTCAAGGAGAGGTCTTTCGAGATTTATAAGAGCCTTTTAAGAAAAAGAAGCGAAATCAAAACAAACGCTGAGATTGTTGATATAGCGATATTATCTGCTTACAGAGCTTATGTCACTACATTGAAAAACGAGTTGAAGATAAATCTCTACAACACAATGCAGAATCCGACAAAAGAGAATGTCGCTACCACGAGACTCATGTCGGAGCAATTCTTAGATTCTTTGCATCTATTGAAAAAAAGATTCGTCAAGGCTTGGGATATGGAGTCGCGTTCATATTATAGAGACATCTTTACAGCACGTTACGACAAGATCGCCAAAGACGTTCTGAATGCAGGGAATTATGTTTATATAAAGACAACAGACAACAGGCAACAGACAAAAGTCTCTTTAAACTCAATCTTTAATGACAGAACTATATATTACACTACAGATGGTAGCGAGCCTGACAAAAACAGTAACATTTACACAGTGCCTTTTGAGATCGAACGTTCCTGTGTTGTAAAGGCTGTTTGTTTTGAAGATAACAGAGATAAGATTATCAACGAGAAATACATTCTTTATCATAAAGGAATGGGACATTTCAAACAATTAAATACAGTAGCAGGCAACTATCGTCCGGAATATTCTGGCGGCAGTGAAGACGCTTTGCTTAATGGCGCAGTTGGAAGCATGAATTACAAAGACGGTAATTGGCAAGGATTCTATGGCAACGATTGCGACATTGAATTAGATTTTGGGAAGAGAGAAAGTATAAGCACATTGAAGATCAGCTTTATAACAAATCCATACGAATGGATCTTAATGCCTGAAACCTTAATAATATTTACTTCTGAAGATGGTAAAAATTATCATGAGTTTATGGTCTATGACATTCATGAAGAAGTAGATAAATCTGGAAACAACATTGTTAACAAAGTATTAAGTATCGACGGATTATCAAGTAGATATATCAAGATTTTAATCAAAAATCCTGGATTGATACCAGAAGGTTTACCCGGATACAACAATCCATCATGGATGTTTATGGATGAAATAATAATTTATTAAGATATGAGAAAATTGTTTTTATCACTAGTTTTGATTTTTTTCAGTGGATTTCTTCATTCACAGAATGACAGAATACAATTAGATCGATATGCTGAAGAGAACAAATCACTTTCGAGGAAGCCTGAAGTAATTTTAATAGGTAATTCTATCACAGAGAATTGGGTAAGATTTCACCCTGATTTTTTCAAAAACAACAATTTTATCGGGAGAGGCATAAGCGGTCAGACCAGTGAAGAGATTTTGGCACGTTTTGAGCAAGATGTTGTTAGCATAAAGCCTAAGATCGTTGCCATTCTTGCCGGCACTAACGATATTGCGGAGAATACAGGTTATGTAAAGACCAAAGACATAGTAGCTAACATAGTGGCGATGTGTGAATTAGCAAAAGAGAATGCCATAACGCCCCTTATTTGTTCTGTTTTACCATGTTCTGAGTTCAGATGGAACCCTGATGTCAGAGATGCAGGTAAAAGGATTGTCAAACTAAATAAAATGCTTAAGAAATATGCGGATGAAAACGGCATTATTTATGTCGATTATCATAGTGTAACTGTAGATGACAATCTAGGATTACCGGAGAAATACAGTTATGATGGATGCCATCCAACTTCCGAATGCTATTCTATCATGGAGCGCAGATTAGTCATTGCCGTAGGTAATGTCACAATGAATGATAAAGCATATTATGTAACTCCGCAATAGAGATACAGTATAAAAAAAATGCGACTTTGAAGTCGCATTTTTTATACTGTTAAGATGTCTTTAACTTTCAATTCACAGATTTCATCTATCTTTTTGATGAATTTATCTGTCAGCTCTTGTATCTTTTCTGTGACTAATTTAACTTCGTCTTCAGAGACACCTTCATCTTTAAGTTTCTTAGCATCATCATTGGCATTACGACGAATATTACGGATACCAACTTTTGTATCTTCCGCCACGGTTTTAGCACGTTTTGCTAAATCACGACGACGCTCTTCTGTCAATGGTGGCACCAAGATACGTAAAAAGTCGCCTTCATTTTTAGGATTAAAGCCTAAATTAGCAGCCATAATAGCTTTTTCAATAGCGATAATAGAACTTTTATCGAATGGTTGAACTATTATTTGACGAGGATCTGGAGTTCCTATATTTGATGTTTGTTCTATTGGAACTATAGTACCATAGTATTCTACTTTTACACCTTGTAACATAGCAGGGCTTGCCTTACCGGCTCTAATCTTCTGAAACTCAATATCCATGTGTTTCATGGTATTTTCCATGGTTTCAGTTGCTTCATCTAGAATAAATTGTGATTCTTCTGTCATATTGTCTTTATTTTACAGCACAAAAATAAAAAAATTTATTTAAGCGGCTCATATATACCTAAAAAATATGGATCATTTTTTGTTTCATAATAAAAAAGATTATTTACTTCAACATAATCCAATCCTCTGTTCCAGATATAGACTTTCAATTTAACATCCTGAGAATCAATATTTAAATCTGAAAGTCTTAAACCATTGACTAAAAAAGTTCTTTCATTAGGCAAAAACACTTTTCCTTCAGATTTTCCTCCATTCCAGAACAATAAGGAGTCATTTTTAACATTTCTTAATTCTATAGCCAGTAAGATATCATGAATTGTATCTACAGATTGAATCTCGGCGATAAAGCCAAGAGCATCAGTATCAATAGTATCCAACATCATACTATTTGAACAAGCCCATGCTTGTCCTTTCTTGATTTTCACATTACTAATCAACGATTTTAATTCATCTCTGTTTGATTTCTCTTTAGAAAGCAAGAGATATTTTCCAGTAAACCATTGCTTTGTATCAATAATATCAGGATAATACGCCAACGGCAACAATTCCAACTTTATATCGTGATAATCAGTTAATCCGATGCCTAGATATTTTGTATCGAGTTTTGATATATCATTTTGAAAATCAAGCAGATCAACATTTTGATCATAAAAAATATTATTAGATATATTTTCTTTATTCTGATAAAATTCATTCATAAAAGATCTATCAGCATAAGACAGGAAAGTGATGCTATCACCATATTTCTCCTGACATTCTTTCATTGCATTTGCGACGCCATCAAATGCTTGAGTATAAACCTGTTTGTAGTATTGTCTATCCAATATCAAGGAGCTTATTCCAACAATTAAGATTGCGCCTACAGCTATAGTTTTTTCTTTGACAGAAACAGTATTCTCTTCATAGAAAGAGAAAAGAGTGATTACAAGAAATGGGAAGCCAAATATTAATGTACTGAATTGTAATATTGGTTCTTTCACAAATGAATAAAGGAATGCCACCAAAAAAGGAATAACGAACCACAATAATGCTGTTATTCTCAGACCTCTCTTAGAATTTTTATTAATCTTATCCGTAAGGAATGGAGATGCTATCAGAATAATTATCGTGAATACTAACAGCCATGAATAATTCAGAGAGTAATTCATGAAATCTATTATAAAAGAATATTTTGGCATTGGGAGCCAGCCACCTATTCCACCTCTAACGAAGAGTTGGTGATAAAAGATCGGTGATGTAGGCAGGAATAACAACAGTGCCGCCAATCCACTCAAAACATACGCTTTAATTCTAGCTTTATCATCCTTTTTCAAGAAGAACAGTCCGCTAAGCCATATCAGGCCTGCCTCTGCCAATGAGAAGTTATGCATCTGTGATGACAGGAATGCGGATACAGCAAATCCCAGGCAAGACAATAATGAAGCTTTTTTCTCGCCGAATAATATCTTATTCCAGAAATATACAGATAAGAGTATAAAGAATAATCCGGGGGTATAGGGTCTAATGAGCTGGCTGTAGAACACAAATAATTCGCTAACAGACACGAAAGCCGCTGAAACCAGACCTACATTAGTGTTGTACCATTGTTGTCCGATCTTAAAAACCAAATATACAGAAGCGATTCCCATGAAAGCGAAAGGTAGCTTAAGCCAAAATTCGCTCCATCCTACGACTCTTACCATCAGATACAGGAAGACTTGCACTCCAGCAGGATGCGAGTCGTTTCGCATCACACCTTCTTGTAACAATTCTGAAAAGCTATCATAAACAGTACGAGACAAGGCACTGAATTCGTCATGCATAAAAGGCACCGACGATAAATTCCACAGTCGTAATACCGCAGCAATAAGAAGTATCACCGATAAGAAAAACCTATCGGTGATAGACAACATCTCTTTTTTCATCTTATGTTATTTTGTAACCAAGGTACCTATTTGTTCTCCATTCAGGACTTTAAGGAGGTTACCTTTAGTATTCATATCAAACACCAGCATCGGCATATCATTCTCTTTACAAAGAGTAAATGCTGTTAAATCCATAACTTTCAGATTCTTACTATAAGCCTCATCGTATGTGATATGTTCATATTTTGTTGCAGTAGGATCTTTTTCAGGGTCAGCGGTATAAATACCATCGACGCGGGTTCCTTTCAAAATAACCTCTGCTCTAACCTCTACTGCTCTCAAAGCAGAAGCTGTATCTGTAGTGAAAAACGGATTACCAGAACCACCTCCGATAATAACGACATTACCGTCTTCGAGAAGTCTTATAGCCTTAGCGCTACTCATAGAATCTGCTATACGATCGATGAATACGCCCGACAACAGGGCTGTTTTAACGCCCTTAGACTGTAATGTTGACTGCAATGCCATACTATTTATAACAGTAGCCAACATTCCCATATAGTCGCCTTGGATTCTATCCATGCCTTTGCTTGCGCCCTGTAAGCCACGGAAAATATTACCACCACCGATAACGATAGCAATCTGTGCTTGTTTTGAAGCGAGTGCTATTTCTTCTGCATAATCATTAAGACGCTCCGGATCAATACCATATTGTTGATTACCCATCAGAGCTTCTCCACTTAACTTTAAAAGTACTCTTGTGTATTTCATATCTTTTTTAATTAAAACCAATATCCTATGTTAATAAATCCTAACAATCTTTTTGTATGATTGGAAGTCATAAGACTGATTTCTATAGGACCGCCCATTGTTTCCATCCCCAATGTCAAGCCGCAACCTAAAGAAAAATAATCTGATGAAAACCATTTATCATAATTATTTGAAATAAAACCACCATTAATAGTGGCTATAGCATATAATTTCTTGTAAAAGTTATATTGCCACGACATCTTTCCCAATGCTATGTGATCGCCATAGAGCTGGATAAATCTCATACCTTCAAACGATATGATATTATCAAAATATTGCATATGCGACTGTCCACCCACAAAGAACTGATAACTTAAAGGAAGATCATTTTTACCCAATTTCACACCTACTGTTCCTCCAAGTTTTAAGGAATGTTTTCTACCGATTGCCATAGAATAATCCAAGTCGGTCTTCACTACTATGGAGTTTTTCATTCTACTGCCATCGTCAAGTTTTATCACTGGAATCAGATATTTTCCATTGATATTAAGTCGCCATCCCTTGGAAGCAAAAGTAGGGGAATCCTCATTATTAAGATGGTAATTGATATAAGCATAACTTATGAAATCATAAGCATCAGAGTCTATGACATTGATAAGTTTATCTCTGAGATGAACATAATTGGCTGTAAATCCGAGTCTTATCTGTTGATTTAAATCTGGCATAATAGCCATAAAAAGATCCAATTTGTTATCTTGTACACTATACGAATTATTTATTATATCATCATAATACTGATTCATAAAGAGACTTATCACCGACAAATCAGCTCCATATTTAAAACTTTGAGAGACATATGAATGGAAGCGAGTTTTCAAATAAGGAGCCTGTGCTATATTAAGATCCACCGATAATGTTGAACGACGATATTCCTTAAACAAATTCTTAAGGGTTAGATTTGTCAGAACTCCGATACCATAGTCACTATCATAATGAGCTGCTATTGAGACTGTTTCCTCTTCTTTTTCTTCACAGTTGATAATCAACACTACTCCTTTTGGTGCAGAACGTAGATCATACCATATATCGTTAAAATATCCGGTAGCATACACTCTCATCAAAGATTTCTCAATATCGAGCAATGACATTTTTACGGGGACATATTTAGGAAACGACTTTCTGATGAAGTTTATATTATGTTCTTTTACTCCATTTATTTTGATATCCACGATATAGACAGTATCAAGGGGCATCACATCTGGTCGGATCACTTCATGATCTTGAATAGTCCGTATAGAATCTGCAAGATGTTTAAGATATGGCATAAATTGACGTGCAGCTTTCTCACCCGCATTTATTATGCTATCGAAAGACTTAAAATCCATCATTCCGAATCCAGACATGTCGGGTTTAATATGAATATCGACTTCTTCTTTAGCCCTTGAATTAGCCTCAATATCTGACATTGCTATCAGCTGATCCAACATTCGGGTAAAAGAATTCAATTCTTCTTTGGTGTAAAAATCTCGTTGGACATCAACACCTATTATGATGTCAATATCTTTTTCTCTAAGATTATTCACAGGGAAATTATTTCTCAATCCTCCATCGACAAGCAGGCGTCCATCGACTTCAACAGGAGCGAAATAGAATGGAATCGACATTGAAGCTCTGATAGAGCGTTGTAAAACACCTTCTGTCATCTCGTAGGCATCGGCATTTTCCATATCAGTGGCAACGCACAGAAAAGGTGTAGGAAGTTCTTGATAATCATGTATCATATATACGGGAGAACACAATCGTGCCAAGAGCAGATTTATCATCTCCCCATCATATAATGACGATCTTATCTTAAGTTTCTTGTTACGGAATGGGAATGTGGCAAGATAATTTCTATCCAATATCTTATCATCGATAGGAATATATTTACGCGGTATAATATCGGACATTACAGCATCCCAATCTTGTTGCTTCACTAAAGATATTAAAGTATCCAGATCATATCCGATGGCATACAAGCCTCCGACAATACTACCCATACTCGTTCCTGCTATGTAATCTATGGGAAGCCCTGCCTCCTCTATTACTTTAAGAGCTCCTATGTGAGCAAATCCTTTTGCGCCACCTCCGCTAAGGACCACACCTACTTTTGGACGTATCAGAACCTCCGCCGTATCTTTTGAAACAGATAGATTCTGAGCGACAAGATCTGAAGAAACAAAAACAAACATCATACAAATCGTTAATATACAACGACTCGCATGATGTTTAATATTTTGTAACTGTATCTTCATATAATTATTCTGACAAAGAAATCAGCATTTTGTTTTAAAGAAGCTATTTTCCCCAATAATCATAATTCTCAACATCTTTCATCAATTCTTTAACAGCAGTTTCCAACTGTTCATCGACTCCAATCGCTAATTTTTCTGGAGTGTTTCTCACTTTCACATCTGGTTCTAGTTGTGAGTTCTCAAGATAAACGCCTTCTTCTGTTCTGTAGCCGACGACAGGCAAACCGAAGTATAGATCAGGGTCTTGTAATGTCTCCCAAGTAACGCTGCTCATTGTTCCAGGAACTGGCATACCAACCAACTTACCAATCTTCTTGTGTTTATAAACCCATGGTGTTCCGTGAGCGTTGCTGTAGTTAGCCTCACATGTAATCATAATCGATGGCTTCACATAACGGCGCGACGGCATCACGCAAGCCACGCTGTCGCGAATCACTTGCTCAAGATATTTCTCCCCGCTAAACAAAATCTCGATATCCTCATGCAAACGTCCCCCGCCATTAAAACGAGTGTCGATGACAACACCTTTTCTTCTGTTATATTTACCTAAAATATCGGCATAAACATCACGGTAACTTGCGTCGCCCATGCTGCGGATATGAACGTAGCCGAGAGTTCCGTTTGAAAGACTGTCAACGACTTCCGCATTATGCTTAATCCAGCGTTGATATAAAAGTTCGTTTTGTGTTCCTTTAGAAATAGGTTTCACAATCTCTTCCCAACGTTTCTTCGTATCAGGATCATAAACAGAAACCAAGACCTGCTTACCTACTTTCTTGTTGAGAAGCGGGTAATAATCCATATCACTCAAAATCTCGACGCCGTCAATTTTCTCTATGATATTTCCGGCTTTAACCTTTGAATGATTCTTATCAAACGGACCTTTTTCCAAGACTTCGTCGATGAGCAAACCGTCGCCCTCATAATTCACGTCGAAGAGAAGTCCGAAGTAAGCTGTCACATCGCCGCTCTTACCGTTGCTACGCATACCAGCACCAGAGTGAGATACGTTGAGTTCACCGAGAATCTCGCTCATCAACTCCACGAAGTCGTAGTTATTATTGATATGTTTTAAGAAAGGGTAGAAATCTTTCTTTATTTGAGCGAAGTCAGCGCCGTTGCTGTCTCTTCTGAAAAGACGTTTGTTTTCCTGCAAGAAGATGTGATTATACATATATTCACGTTCAGCGGCACGGTCGAGCAACATAGTCGCGTCATATTTTATAGGAGTTGCCTTACCGCTTTTTGTCTCGATAGTCTGAAGATTACCGCCCGACAAGACGAACAACTTATCACCTTTTTTATTGAGTTTCAGCATAGCTCCGCCCATATCGAGTTTCTTCAAAATCTTTGTTGACTTCTCACGTATATCAAGTTCCCAAAGGTCGTAGCCTTTTTCGAATGCGCTCAAGAAGAATAACTTATCACCTTCTTTAGAAAGAGAAATACCGGAAAGACGCGATGACATAGGAGTAAGACGCATGATACGATCTTCCAGTCCGTCCAATTCAACGACTATATCATTTTTCTCTTCAGCTTTCTTATCGTCTTTCTTATCTTTCTTGTCTTTCTTATCGTCAGACTTCTCTGCCAAATCCTTAGCCATCTTTTCTTCTTTCTTCAGGAGGTCGTATTCTTCTTTCGAGAGACGGAACTTATCGTAAGCCTCCTGATTCATGAAGGCGATGAAAGCATCGTTCTGACTTCCCCAAGAGGCATGAGAACGCATGCCATAACGGTTTGACACAAAAGTAATTGCGTTACCATCCAAAGCCCATTTCACGTTTGAAGTTATGTAACCATCATTGGTGATATTATAAATCTTCATATCGCCATTCGAAGAAACGATTCCGACATCAGAATAAGGGTCACGCATATTGCTAATCAGCGTAAGAGCGAACCATTTGCCATCCGGCGACCATTCATAATCGAAGCAATAGTCATCGTTACGATAATGTTGAGTTCCGTCGGTAATCTGGCGAATTTTCTTTGTATCTAAGTTGATGACTTTTAAGATATTTCTGTTTTCGAGGTAGGCGAGTTCTTTTCCATCGGGAGAAAATTTAGGAACGCCACGTTCTATGCCATCATCATCAAACAAACGCTCTTCATTAATCAATGTAGCGTAAGTAAAGTTTATCTCTTCCTTACGAGCCACTTCAGCTTTGTATAGGTTGTAGTAACCGTCACGTTCAGAGACATAAACCAATGTCTTTCCGTCAGGAGAGAATGCAGGATAAGATTCAGCTTCCGGAGTATGTGTTATCTGTTTCGTTGTCTGATATTCATCAGATGTAACGAAAATCTCGCCGCGAGCCACGAAAGCGATAAGGTCGCCATCCGGAGTTATAGTGATGTCGGTAGCTCTTCCGAACTTACCCAATTCTGGTGTTTCTTCCTGGTCGTTGATAATCTGAATCTCAACTTTCTTTGGTTCGCCGTTGAGAGTCTGAGTATATATCTCACCTTGATAGCCGTAACATAACAATCCATCGTTTGATACACTTAAGAATCTAACCGGATATGTCGGGAAGTCTGTGATTTGTTCCGCATTATTTATATCATCGACTTTCGCTTTATAGACGTTGAAGTTACCTCCTTCACCTTCGCTGAGGAAAACCAACTCTTCAAAGCCAGGTAAGAAACGAGGGTCGCGGTCTTCACCTATATTCGTTGTAAGAATGGTATGAGTATTTTCTTTGGCGTCATAATAAACTATGTCGCGAGCCACCGAAGAGATCTGATGTTTACGCCAATCGTCTTCACCTCCTTTTTGGTCATAATAGAGGAACGACTCGCAGTCTTTGTCGAACGACATGCTGCAAACATTAACAGCTGTCACTTGTTGCGGACGGCCGCCATCGACCGGCACCTTATATAATTCGCGCATCCAGCCTGTAGGAAACTGGACGTTATCGGCGTCTTTCTGAATGTTGGCGGAATAATAAATCATTCTATCGTCTGTTGAGAAAGCGAGCGGCATCTCTGATGCTGAGTTTGTAGTAACGCGTTTAGCCACGCCACCATTAACAGAAACAATATATACATCGAAGTTAGCGTTTCTATCTGTAGCGAAAGCGATATATCTACCGTCGTTAGACCAGATAGGATTGAAATCGTAGGCTGTCGATGTTGTAAGTTGACGAGCCAAACCACCGTCAGCGTCAACTACATAAATATCGCCTTTGTATGCGAAAGCAATTTTATCTCCCTGAGGAGAAATCACGTTGTAACGCATCCAAAGAGGACTGTTGGCTGTTGGCTGTTGGCTATTGGCTGTTGAAGCAAAGATAATCATAATTAATACAAGAGACAATATTCTAATGAGTTTGCCTCTGTCTGTTGTCCGTTGTCTGTTGTCTGTTATCATTTTATCAAAATTTAATATTCTTACCACTCATTCTTAATTTTATTCCAGTTATAACTTTTTTAGTATATTCCGGGAAATCGCTTTTCATGATCCAATCGTAATACTGAGGTTCGATGCGGAACACGTCTTCCACTCTTTTATCCTTATGTTTTCCGAATTTGAACACTTCCTTATCTTCTTCATCGAAGACGATTTGTCCCATGAGGTCGGCGTTTTTGTTATGAGAGGAAAATACGGAAAGAGCCTGCATATCGTTCTGCACAGGAATTGAAGTCACGCCTTTATTATCGGTATATTCTGTGTCTTGATATTTATCGAGCATCGCCATTAGTACTTCGTAAGTAGCGGAAGTATCGGCAGAAGCAGAATGAGCGTCTTCGAGTTCCTTGTTCATGAAGAAACGATAGGCACCTTTGAGAGTACGCGGTTCCATCTTCATGAAGATATTCATCACGTCGATGAGATGACGATTCTTGATGTCGAAGTCGATGCCGGCGCGAAGGAATTCCTCCATAAGGAAAGGCACGTCGAACTTCAAGATGTTATAACCGGCGAGGTCGCACGAGTTGAAGAACTTAGCAATCTCGGGAGCGAGTTCTTTAAACGACTTACAATCTCTGACATCTGCATCGGATATATGATGAACGGCTGTAGTTGCCGGAGGAATAGGGCATCCCGGATTTATAAGCCATGTCTTCTGCTCTTCTTCTCCATTAGTATTGACTCTCAACACACTTATTTCAACAATACGGTCATGCACCGGATTCAGACCCGTAGTCTCAAGGTCGAAAAACGCTATAGGTTTCTTAAGATTTAACTTCATATTTTTTGAAAATTAATG
Source organism: Lentimicrobiaceae bacterium (assembly GCA_015061335.1). Classification (GTDB taxonomy): domain Bacteria; phylum Bacteroidota; class Bacteroidia; order Bacteroidales; family F082; genus Limimorpha. Next base: position 12,959 of record SUWT01000059.1, read on the forward strand.
AACGCCAAAGATAAGAAAAGTCAACGGACAACAGACAACGGACAACGGATTTTTTTTGAATCTGAAAAACCGAAAAAGTTTTGATGGGACTTTTATAAATTCTACGTTTTACATTAAAATCCCACCAATTCATCTGAGGAATAGCTTTTGGCGAATACGACTTTATTTTCTTTTGTTTGAATCTCGATAATATTTCTATGTTCCCAATTCAATTTATTTATCAGGCTGACTGAATCTATTATTA
>SUWT01000060.1 GCA_015061335.1 Lentimicrobiaceae bacterium
CATTAGCTTTGAATGCTGTATACTTAATTAATTCAACAAAACTCAATGCCTTCTTATATTTTAGAATCGCCAAGTCGCAATAGTTTTCATTATAGAACAACCTTCCGAGACGGTTGTAGGTTAATGCGAGAAATCTTATTTTTTCGTAATCCTCCGGATTGTCAACAGTCAACAGACAACGGTCAACAGATTTTTTTGAGCTATGAGCTATGAGCTGTGAGCCATGAGCTTTTTCTTTTCCTTTTCCTTTAGACTTTAGCCTTTTGCCATTAGCCAGAATACTTTCAGATTTTGAGGTTCTCAGATTCTCAGTTTCAAATTCCATTATCTCCAAAGCAGTCAGATAATGTTCGCAGGCTCCAACAATATCATCGTGTTCGCTGAGACCTACGGCGTGGTAGTAGTGCGCGCGAGCGCAGAGGAATTCTATGTCAACAGTCAACGGACAACAGTCAACAGTCCTTGGGTATGCATCACTTTTGCACAAAGTCTGTTGACTGTTGTCTGTTGACAGCCGAAGGCTATCAAAGAACCCAACGGCGGCTTTCACTTCCTCGAAATTATATTGCGGGAGATAGTTTTTATATAAAGAGTCTGCAATATGAATCTGTTTTTCATAATAGTCAACAGACAACGGACAACAGTCAACAGTCATTGGGTATGCGGTCGCTGAGCTTGTCGAAGCGCCGGAAGCTGTGCCTTCGACAGGCTCAGGCACCGTGCACGAAGTCTGTTGAAAACTGACGGCTAATAGCTGACAGCTGAACGCTAATAATATGTGCAGAAGTACCATCATGGGTACAAAGATAATAAAAAATTATTCCGCGTATATCTTATCTATCAGGTCGGAGTAATTTTTCATGATCTTGCTACGTCGAGGTTTAAGACTTGCTGTCATCTCACCTGACTCTATTGTCCATTCTTTGGCGATAATTTCAAATTTCTTAACTTGTTCATAATCGCCTAATGATGCATTGTATTTATCAATTTCTTTGCGGAAACGCATTATAACATCTTTATTCTTAACCATCTCAGCATCGTTGGTATATGGAATGTTTTTAATATTACACCATGATTTAAGATGTTCAAAATTAGGATAGATGAGTGCGGCTGCAAATTTTTGTCCTTCGCCAATAACGAGAATTTCTCCAATAAAAGGCGATTCTTTGATTTTATTTTCAATAAGGACAGGGCTTATATATTTGCCCATGGATGTCTTGAAGATCTCTTTGATACGTCCGGTTATTTTAAGAAGACCGTCCTCATCGAAACAACCTTTGTCGCCAGTGTGGAAGTATCCGTCCTCATCAATAGCTTCTTTTGTTTTCTCATCATCTTTGTAGTAACCAAGCATTACGTTAGGACCTTTTACGAGGATCTCTCCGTTCTCAGCTATCCTAACATCTTGATTACCCATGACGACACCTACAGTTCCAGCTTTTAACTTACCCAATGTAAGGCTGTTAGAAGCGATAACAGGAGATGTCTCGGTAAGACCGTAACCTTCCGTCAGTTGTATGCCTAAAGCAGAGAATATCTTAACCAGACGAGGTTGTATAGCAGCACCTCCTGAGATTATCAGCTGTAGATTACCTCCAAAAACTTTTCTCCATTCTTTAAAGACGAGTTTGTCGGCAATTTTGAGTTTCTGTAAATAGAGCCAGCCGTTATTACGTTTGGTTTCATCATAACGTTCGGCAAGGTCTAAAGCCCAGAAGAATATTGTTTTTTTGAAGCCTTTGAGTTTGCGACCCTTACGAACAATAGTATGATAAACTTTTTCTATTAATCTTGGTACTGACGAGAAATGGTGAGGTTTTATCTCTGCCATTGTGTCAACGATAGTACCTACATTTTCTACGTAGTATGTGCTACATCCTAAATACACGTGGCAATATTGTACCGCTCTTTCGTAAATATGAGACAATGGCAGATAACTGATAGTATCGTGAGTTTCATCAATAGGGTAGAGTGGACATAGATATTCTATGATAGACTGTATATTACGATGTGTAAGCATAACACCTTTTGGTGTTCCCATTGTACCTGAAGTGTAGATTATTGTTGCTACATCACTATTTTCTACAGAGTCTTCGACCTCTTTAAGTCTGTTAACATCGATGTTATTATTACCTAAATCAATGAGATCTTGAAGTGATTTATGCCCTTCTGTCGGTTTAATGAAAAACACATCCGTTATTGTTGGAGTATTTTCAATGATGTCGGCGACTTTGTTGTATAGGTTTTTGTTGGTGATAAAAACTATACTTGATTCAGAATGTTTGAAGATATGTTCATAGTCGTCATGACTGATAGTTGGGTATATTGGCACGCAGATGGCTCCAACTTGTTGAATGGCGAAATCTATCATATTCCATTCAGGGGCATTGGTAGCTATCAAGGCTATGCGATCACCTTTTTTTACTCCAAGTTTGAGTAATCCATAACTGATGGAATTTGTTATCTCGTAGAATTTCTTTCCATCGTATTTAACCCATTGTCCGTTGACTTTACCCGCAAACAGATTGTCCTTATATCCATATTTCTCTATATAACGAGGCAACAGATCAAACAACCTTGGAGGTACGTCTGTCATATATTTATTCATTTCCTGATATTTTTTATCCAATTAAATGCGTTGACGAAAGCTTCAATCCAAGGGCTTACTTCATCATTCTTTCTATTATTAGGATAGAAGGCCCATTGCCATGGCAAGAATGCACGTTCGATATGTGGCATCATAGCGAGGTGACGACCGTCGTTGGAGCATATTGCCGCTACAGACCAATCGCTGCCGTTAGGGTTGCCCGGATAATCATCGAAGCTATAACTCATCGCGATATTATATTTGTCCTTGTAATATGGGAAGTTGAATTTTCCTTCACCATGAGCGATCCACACTCCTAAACGGAGTCCTACTAAGGACGATAACATAATGCTATTGCTAAAAGTAATGTTTACGTTAACGAAGTTAGATTCAAATTTATGTGAATCATTATGTAACATTACAGGATGTTCCTCATGATCCGGATACACGAGTTTTAACTCAGTCATCAGCTGACATCCGTTACATACACCCAGACTGAGGGTGTCTTTACGTGCGTAGAAGTTTTCTATGGCAGTACGAGCCTTTGGATTGTACAGAAGTGCTCCCGCCCATCCTTTTGCCGAACCTAACACGTCGGAATTAGAGAAACCGCCGACGAATACAATCATATTGACATCGCTGAGGTCTTCTTTCCCGCTGATGAGATCTGTGGTGTGAATGTCTTTTACATCAAAACCGGCAAGATACAAGGCATAAGCCATTTCTCTGTCACCATTGACTCCTTTTTCACGTATGATGGCGGCTTTGATACCTGATTCTGTTCTTCTGTGCATATCAATGCCAAGATCTGCTGCTTTACCGGTGAAATTCGGACTAAAGTCATAACGAAGATCTTGTTTTTTGTAATTATTGTAGCGTTCTAAGGCTTTTCTTTCACCGCTCTGCTTTATATCCAAGAGATAAGAACTCTTGAACCATAAGTCTCTTAAAACATTTATATCGAGTGAATATGATTCCTCATCTTTTCTTAAAGATATCTCACGTTTTTCTTGAGGTTTTCCTATGACAACAAAGTCGATGTCGTTGTTGAGAAGTATCTCTTTTGCCTTATTGTCTTTGATCTGTATAACAACAGAAGGTTGTTCGCTGAAAGCGACAGATATTAGATCGTTATTGCTGAATGCTGATAAATCAATGTCGAGACCGCCTTCGCAGTTGGCGAATGTCATCTCTAACAAAGTTGTTATCAAACCGCCTGCTGATACGTCATGACCGGCAATAACCAATTTATCTTCTATGAGTTTTTGGATGCTGTTGAAGCAGTTTTTGAAATAATCTGTATCCAGGACATCAGGAGCGTTGTCGCCAATCTTGTCGAGAACTTGTGCTAAGGTGCTGCCTCCAAGTTTAAAGTTGTCTTTAGATAAGTTGATGTAAAGCAACTCAGTATCTTTATCTTGTGATACTATAGGCTTTACTGCCTTACGGATGTCAGATACTTCACCAACGGCTGTCACTATCACTGTTCCTGGAGACAATACCTTTTGTCCATTAGGATATTTTTGTGTCATTGATAATGAGTCTTTTCCTGTAGGAACATTGATGCCTAATGCTATACAGAAGTCGCTGAGAGCTTTGACAGCCTTATATAATCTGGTATTTTCGCCTTCATTTTTTGCAGGCCACATCCAATTCGCACTCAAGGAAACACCTTTGAGATTTTCTTCAAGAGGAGCCCATATCACATTTGTAAGTGCTTCGGCAACAGCTAAATGTGAACCTTTTGCCGGTTCTATGAGTGCTGCTACAGGAGCATGACCTAAGGCTGTGGCAATACCTTTAACGCCTTGGTAATCAAGAGCACTTATACCCAAATTGTTGAGAGGTAGTTGTATTGTTCCGGCACATTGTTGTAATGCGACTCTTCCTGTAACTGAACGGTCAACTTTATTTGTCAACCAATCTTTACAAGCTACAGCCTCTACTTGTAAAACTTGTGTCAGATATTGATAGAAATCTTCTTTTTTGTACTCTAATGTATTGAAATGATATGGTTTGTCAGTATCGTGTAATACTGTCTTAGGTGTACTGCCGAAGAAATCTGATAAAGTCAAATCAATAGGATTTTTACCGTCTTCTCTCACAAAACGTAAGCGTTGATCATCCTTTGATTCTCCAACAAGGAAATAAGGTGCGCGTTCTCGTTGTGCTGTTTGTCTGATTATTTCGGTATTCTCTTTATTGACGAGCAATCCCATCCTTTCTTGTGACTCATTGCCGATAATTTCTTTATCTGATAAGGTCGGGTCGCCGACAGGTAATTTATCCACCTCGATAACACCTCCGCTTTTATCGATAAGTTCGGAGAGGCAGTTAAGATGACCGCCAGCTCCATGGTCGTGTATAGAACGTATTGGGTTAGTGTCATTTTCGGTCATGGCTCGTATAACATTAGCCACACGTTTTTGCATTTCAGGGTTGGCACGTTGTACTGCATTCAATTCTATGGCATTACTATATTGTCCTGTATCTACACTTGATACAGCACCGCCACCCATTCCTATACGGTAATTGTCACCGCCTAAGACTATGATGAGATCTCCTGGCTCCGGATCTTCTTTGATACTGTCGTCTTTCTTGGCAAAACCAATACCACCGGCAAGCATGATAACTTTGTCGTAACCGAATTCCTTGCCTTCTTCCTGATGTTCAAAGGTCAGAAGACTGCCGTTGATCAAAGGTTGTCCAAACTTGTTACCGAAGTCTGATGCTCCATTGGAAGCCTTTATGAGGATGTCAGCCGGATCTTGATACAACCACTTACGTTCTTCGAAACCTTGTTCCCACTGACGACCCTCTTCTGTACGTGGATATGAAGTCATATATACCGCTGTTCCAGCCAAAGGAATACTGCCGCGTCCACCTGCAAGACGGTCTCTGATCTCACCACCACTGCCTGTTGCAGCTCCATTAAAAGGCTCGACAGTAGTTGGGAAATTGTGAGTCTCAGCCTTCAAAGATATGACAGTGTCTATATCTTTAATATGAAAATAATCAGCCTGATGCTGTGTCTTAGGTGCAAATTGTTCTACCTTAGGACCTAATATGAACGCAACATTATCTTTGTATGCCGATACTAATCTGTTAGGATTTTCTTTGGAAGTTTTTTTGATGAGTGCAAAGAGTGTATCAGGCATCTCTTGACCATCGATGATAAAAGTACCACCGAAAATTTTATGACGGCAATGCTCTGAGTTGACCTGAGCAAAACCATATACCTCACTGTCTGTTAATGGTCTGCCAATCTTCTCACTTATCTCCTTAAGATAGCTGATCTCTATCTCACTTAATGCCAAACCTTCTCTGATATTGTATTCTTCAATATCAGTAATCTCCCGAATAGGCTCAGGTTTACGGTCAATAAAGAAAACATCTTGACCTAAATCTTTATATTTGGCTTGAAGCATTGGATCAAAACTATTATCCTCTGCATCAACTGGTCTGAATTCCTCTATCCTGACCATGCCTGAAATACCCATGTTTTGGCAAATTTCAACGGCATTGGTACTCCATGGAGTAATCATCTCCTTACGAGGCCCAAAGAAATAACCTTTTATAGTGGGGGTTAACAATTGCTTTGCTTCACCAAATAACCAAACTAATTTGGAAATCGTTGCAGGATTCAAACGTTCCTGACATTCTGCTGCGATAATATTACGCTGTTTATTTTCAAAAAAGACTATCATAATGGATATATTATACCATGCTGCAAAAGTAATCAATAATATTTAGAAATAAAAGAAAAAAAGTACTAATTCAAGGGGTGATATATGTAATAAATTAATGACTTATGATTAATTTATTGATATATAATGAATTATCTGAATTATATATTCTTACTAGATATATGCCGTTAGTAAAGTTTTCTGTTGAGATATTCAATGAATTTCTTTGTGAGAGATGTCCTATATAATGATAAACCTTGAGCCCTTTTGAATTAAAGATGTCTATGTGATACAAATCATCTTCCATATTTCCTTTTATCTCAAACTGTTTGTCACAGGGATTCGGGAATATACATAATTCATTCTCAATGTTTGTATCTGTACTATTGCTGCGTAGAATGATATTATCATCTTCATTTATGAAGAAAACAAGTCTCTCAAAATGCTGGTTCTTCTCACTGATCTTAATAAGGTATTGATTACTGGTCTTGTAATTAGGAATTTCTGTAGCGATATAATATGAGCCGTATGGTAAATTATCGAAATAGAAACGACCTTCATTGTCTGTAATTCTATAGTTGATAATCTTGTTTTTATTGATGTCAAAAAGAGACACAACAATATTTGACAAACCGTCATCACAATATATTAAGTTGGTATCTTGTTCAAACCATGCAGAACAATAGAATGTGGAGTCGTTAAAGTTAAAGTCGGGGTATTCAAACTTTCCGGAGATGGAGCCTTTGCCATCAATAAAATTATCGACACGGGACGTTAAATTAATATCTATATCATAAATATCGGCTTTCAAATAAATTTTGTAGGCGTCTTCCCATGAATTATTGTTGGCATAGTATGTTGGTACGCCTTTTGTCTCTGTTGAGTCAGGTATGGCATATAAAATATATTCACTTTCAGGAAATCTTGAGAATGAGAATCTGCCGTTTTCATCGGTCTTGGTTTTATATAATCTACCTACGTTATTCTCATTTATACTGGCTGCAATAACGACCGCATTCTGAATTTCTCTGTTCAGATGAGTAACCTTTCCTTCAATATTATATGAATGTGATAAGGTGTAATGCACATCATCATTTTTTTCCTCGCAATATGAATATGCGTTTAATGTAAGAGTCACATGACCGTCAATAGAATCTTGAACCCCATAATGATAGATAGGTCTTATTATTTTATCGTTCTCAAAGAAGCCGTCACCAGATGTCTCCCATTTTAGTGAGTCGTAATCAGATATATATGCGTCTTTTATTTCAATGTTTGATTTATAATAACAAATATTGTCTTTTCCTGCATAAACTCTTGGTGTTTTGATCAATTTTAATATGAAGGAATCGTTAAATGTAATATCAGTTGACATGTTTACATTGAGACTAATTATTACAAAATCATTTTCAAAATCTTCCTCAGAGGGATAATATTTTGTATGAAGACTGCCTGTATCTTCAAAATATCCGCTTCCAGAACTTGTCCATGTCAAATTAGTATATACCATGGGTGCAGTGGCTTCTGTGATAGCGTAATAGGTATCGGTGCTACATAATGAATCGTTTGCTCCTGCGTATGGTATTGTTCTCGCAAAAGAGTATGCGCTTTCATTACCTAGAAACTGACCATCATCCTCAAAATAATCCGTGTCGATACTTGTTACGGCAATTTCGTCGTTTATGCTAATGCCTTGTATCAGGATAGCGGTGTCGTTGATGGAATCTATCGCATGTGCAAATGAGTAATGTTCAAAAGCACCGTGATATAGCTTATAATGCTGAAAATCACTCTCCTTATTAGATCTCCATTTTACAAGAATGCCGTTGTTGACATCTTGTTTGTAAACATTTAAAGGTGGTGATATAGGTGCGTCTATTGAAAAATCTTCCTTTTTAGGGTCAAAAATAATCCTGCCATAGATTGAATTATCGTTCTTGTCTATAATAACGTTATTAATTATGCTGTCATTTTTCGTGTTCCAAAAATTGTTTGTTAAATCAATGTCTATAGTTGAGTAGTTATAGAAAAATGGATGTAAGTTGTCGGTTATCAATAGATTATTATTGCTGAAACTCTTAGTGAGGGTATTATTTGTAAATGTGCAGATAGAGTTCTTGTTCTCCAGAAAAAGATTGTCATTGACAATAAACTTCTTTATTTTTGGAATGTTGTTGAAACAAATATTGTTGTCGAAGAATGTGTTTTTATTAACAAAACTGGCACATTCTCTTTTAAGATATACCGCTGTTCCTGTTTTCCAGAAGATATTATTTTCAATATATACAGAATCCATTGAGAGATAGATTCCTATATTATCTGAAGGATTGTTGAAGGGGATATTGTTGGAATAAAAGATATTCTGGTTGACATAATTAATGCCGCTGTTAAAATTGTTGGAATTTTCCAGATGTACCGAAACTGGAGATCCTTCGAAAATGTTGTTTTTGATTATGTTATTATTGCATGTGGCTTCGTTGGAACTACTGAAATAGATGTTTTTATTCCCGTTTATGAATTTGTTGTTAAATATTGTATTATTTGAACACGACTCGTTCAGTCCATAGGCGGAGAAATATATTGAGTTGTAAATCCTATCAAATGTGCAGTCTGATATTTCACAATTATTAGAATTTGTAATAGATATGCTATTGTAATAAATATCTCTGAAGATTGAATTTGTGATAGAAATATTGTCACATTTTTTTACCTCTATGCCATTTTCAGCATTGCTGAAAATGGCGTTGTTTATTATAATAGTACTGTTATCAACAATGTTAATACTTTTCCAATTTATAGATGAAAACGCATCAAATTCTACCGGATCTTCTTCTGTACCAGAAACTTCAAATCTACCTCCATTGATGAAAATACTTATGCTGTTGTCTATATAAACTTTCGTTCCTGGCAATATCTTAAGTGTTGCGAAAGCACTTATATACAGATTTGATTCAATATAATAAGGAATATCATCTGTTCCCCAAACATTCTCCCCAACCAAATTGCCTCCGACAATGTGAAACTGTTGTGCTTTTGCCTCAAATGACAAAAGCCATATCATTATTGTGCATAACAACAAGCTTGTTTTTTTTATATATCTAAATAATGACATGATCTACAGTTGTTTAAAAATAATAACTAAAGCCTAGTTTGATGCCTAAAACATTCATTTTAGTTTGATAATGATGATTTTTGCTTAGAGAGTTACAATAATGCTTGTAATATATCTCCGGAATGAAGTCTAGTTGTTCTGTTAAGGCTATTTTGGAACCGAATCCTATTCCGTATGTGAATTTCACTTTGTTAAGTAATTCTTTTTCAAGAGGAATAATTCTGTTAGAAGCATCTTCACTTAAATATTTGCCTTTGGTTCTCATTAATATATCTATTCCTGCAGTTGCTTTGGCATATAAAGCGATATTGTGATTTCTGTAAAAGGTGTATCCGACAGCTGCATTAATGCCGAAGTATGATACCTTATTCAGGCTGCTGGCATTGTATTTATAAATATTTCTTGGTATGAAAGTAGTATCGATGATATGATAGTATGTTGTATCTAAGGTAATAATGTCCACATCATAATAGGTGTCTATTGTGTCTAGACTTATATAAGATTCATCTTGTTCAATTCTTTCAAATGAGAAATTATGTTTGTATGAATTGTAAGATATGCCTAATGATAAGTCCCAATCGGAAATGTTGTACGTGCCGTCAATATTTAATGCGAAACTTCTAAGTGATATTTTATCTATAGTTTCGTTCAATAGATTCGTAAATTCATCATCCGGATGGTCTTTATTGACGAAATTCAGTATTGCCATCTGTTGTGAATATGATGCTTTTAGAGAAAACTGTTCGTTATGAATAAGTTTCCGAGTTGGTAAGTCTTTGTATGTCTTTATAATAGGTTTTTTCTCAATATAAACGGTATCTGTTTCTTTAACAACAATTCTAAGGGTGTCAATTTTCTGAATCGTTTCATATTTGGTTAAATAAACAGTATCTATATAATGTATTGTATCTCTGACTATCAGTCGTAATCGTTCTTCTCTGCTAGGAAGTTCTCTTTCTTGTTTCTTTTCGATTTTTTTTGCCTCGTCTCTGTATATAACAATCTGATTTCCAATATGTTTAAAAGAGTATTCCGTGTTTGTTAGAAGTTCATTGATTATTTTGTCAATATGTTGATTATCAGCTTTATATTCATCAATTTTGATTTTTTTCAAATCAGAAGAGTTATAAGCAATTTTTATATTGTATTTTTTGTAGATATTTTCGAAGATGTCTGCTACGGATGTTTCTTTTGCATCTACTGAAATGATAGAATTCGTTGTGTTTTGTGCTATGATGTCGTGGTTAAATGAAGAAAGGACAGCACAAAACAAAACGACGATCATACGCAGAAGAAATCGGTTGTATGATCTATTAGTCTGATTATATGTAAGTTGTGTCAATCTCGGTATCATCATTATATTAGCGGTAAACGGCTCGCTAATATACAATTTTTTTTAATAGCCCTTAAAAAAAATCTTATCTGATTGTCACGGTATTGCCTATTCTAACGATCTGCATATCGAAGATTGCAGCCATTGTGTTGAAGATGCTTTCGAGTGTTTCGTTTTCGAAGCGGGCTGTAATTCTAAGATTGTGGAATTTTTCGTCCAGATATATCTCTATATCGTATGCTTCTGATAATGATTCTGCTACAGTCAGCAAGGTGACATTATTGAAGTCAAGAATCTCATGTTCTGATGATACACTATTGTTGCTGCTAGCCTGATATTTTCGTTCCAAACGATGTGTTGCATTGTCGTATATGCCGCGTTCGCCAGGAAGCAATATTATTTGTTCTTGTTGATTGCCTTCATTATCAATAGAATACATCTTAACCTTTCCAGAAAACAGGTTAACTATATATTTTTCAGAATTTTTTGTTGCATCTATGTCGAACTCTGTTCCTAAAACTTCAACAATCATGTTATTAGCTTTGATTATGAATGGTTTGTTAGGATTCGATGCTATATCGAAGTGCGCTTGTCCTGAGAATTCAACTTTTCTTTCTTTAGTGTTGAAACCTCTTTTGTATGATAATGATGCGTCTTTACTTAGGATGATTTCAGATCCGTCAGGAAGTTCTATGGTTTTGTCAGAATTTTCAGCTAAATAAATAGTGCTGTGATCTTTGCCGAAAAATGCGAAGCTTAATATCAAACCCATTATGAATACTGCGGCTGCCGACATTAAGTGTGTCTTATGTCTCGAGAACCAATTTTGCCTTTTTGTGATGATGCTGTTGCTTTCTAATGAAGCAATTTTGCTGTTTACTTTTTCTAGGGCTGCTTCTACATCGTACTCTTTATCGGTGTGAGAAGTGTATTTCCAAATCTTTTTAAGAGTCTCGTACTCCGATTTATTATTCTCTGAATCATCAAGCCATAAATCAAATTCTCTCTGCTCTTCATCACTTAGACGAACTTGCAGAGAATCGATTATTCTTTCTTGATTTATGTGGCTTAATTCTTTCATTTCTAGCAATTTTCAGTACTATGACAAATAAAGTCGCTTTAACCCTACCTCAGATTATTAAAAAAATTACTTTTTTTGACAATAATACATAGCTGATGGAATTTAATTTATAAACTCTTGTAATGCGTTCTTTAACAATGAGATAGCCTTTGTCATGTGTTTCTCGACAGTTTTTATGGAGATGCCTAACTGTTGAGCAATTTCCTTATTCATCAGACCTTCATAGCGTTTTAATTCAAAAACTTCTCTACATTTTTCAGGCATGGTGAGTACGGCTTTTTCCATTCGAATCCTGATGTCGTTTTCCTGAATTATTTCCAGAGGTGTATTATTGCTATGTAAAGGCGATAGCCCTGCATTGTTCTGATATTTCTCTCTGTGTTTGATGTAATTTATGTAATTTAACGAGTGATTCTGTACGGCTTTGTACAGATATGACTTCAATGATATATTTATGTTTAGCTCGCTATGCCGTAGCCAAAGTTTGGTAAAGATGTCTTGTACGATCTCTTGTGCGGCATCATCATCATTTACATAGCGTTTGCAGTAATTTACGAGATTAGAATAATAATGGCGGAAAATTTTCTCAAAAGAATCCTTGTCGCCATCTTTTAGACCTTTAACTAAGATATTACTGGTTTCTATATTCATTATTCTTAATCGGAAATAATTCTTTCAATTTTTGAGCCGCAAAGATAATAAAAAGTGAATAGACAATCGACATCTCCAAAATAGTTTTTATCAACTATTTTTGGGAGGACTCAGAGTTTTTATATATTAATAAGGTGTATGAAAGTAAAAAAAAATAATTTGAAATTGTTTTTTTGAAAAGAAAAAAGTCGTACCTTTGCAGTCCGAAAAAAATAAAATTTTTTAAATTTAAATAATGTACGCAATAGTAGAAATCGCAGGGCAACAATTCAAAGTAAGCAAAGGTGATAGCATTTTTTGCAATCGTTTGAATGGTGAAGTTGAAAGCACAATCACTTTCGACAAGGTGTTGTTGATCGAGAATGAAGGCAACACAAGGGTAGGCACCCCCGTCCTCCAAGGTGCTAAAGTTGATGCTAAGATTGTAGAGCATCTCAGAGGTGACAAAGTTCTTGTTTTCAAAAAGAAAAGAAGAAAAGGTTATCAAACATTAAATGGTCATCGTCAAGAATTGACAAAGATCAGCATTGAAAATATTACTGAATAACA
>SUWT01000061.1 GCA_015061335.1 Lentimicrobiaceae bacterium
CTGATGACACTGGAAGGGAAACTGGGTGAAAACATAAAATATGCAGACAGTGGAAAATACTTTGCAATTTATGATTGCAGCAAACCGAAAGAGCCCGTTGCCAAATATCCATACAGCACAATAGGAAAAGCAAGACTAATTGATACCTTCAACGGATCATTCTACATCCTTTCCTACAGCACCAATAATGAAGATGACTTTGTTTTAAATAGGATTATTCTATAACAAAGAAATCATACAAAGATACTATCCATAAAATTGTGTAAATGACGGCTCAGTCATACAATCAACTTTCTATTAATTATAACTGTGATTCAAATGAAGGGAAGATATGTTTTTCCAATATCAAGCATTGGATTAAGAAATTGCAGAAAGAGGATAAAGTTTATGTGTATTGGGTGAGATAAGACTATATAAAACTTTAATAATGTAAATCTAAATCAGCAGAATAAAGTATAGTGTTACTTATTTTGTTGGGATTTGCCAAAATAAAAATAGAAGAAACGTCTTTTATGATTTATGTAATATGAAAAGGAATGTGATTATTTTATTATTTCTTTGTTTTGTGAGCTGTTCAGGTCATAAAAATAATGATGTTGTAGATGGTGTTATACAGTTTGACCCAACTCGTGAATATCCTTTAATTGATTTGAACTTGTCAGATATTGCAGATGTGGAATTTGTACAATTGAAAGATCCAGACTCTGCGTTTATATTTCAGCCATTTTTCAGTAGAAATACTTATATAGGAGACAGTTGTATTATTGTTGGAAACTATACACCTCGTGACTTTTCTTCATTTGGGATTTACAGATTTGACAAACAGGGTAATTTCCTTAATAGAATTTCAGGATATGGAAGAGGGCCTGGAGAATTTGCATCACTTGCAAAAATGTCCGTAGAGTCAGATTCCTGTATATTATTATTCAGTTTGCAAGAAGGCAAAATAATGAAAGTAAATTCTTATGGAGAATATTTGGGATCCTGGTTTTTGCCACGCGGGCATTCTGAAGTTCAGTTGTTGGGTAATTCAGCAATAATATATGATAGATTATCCAAATATATTCATTCCAGTGGACGGCTTATTGAAAGAGGCGCACCCTTAAAAGCATTTGATTTGTCAACTTCTAAGGTATCTGATTTGCTTAATAATGAATATTTGAATAATGTGATTCATGATCATACTAAAAAAACTAAAGGGCCTAGTGATCCTAAATTGCTCACTGGCCATCCTAATTTAATTAAAACAAAAGATGGTTTGTACTTATCCAGTATAAAATTTGATACTGTATACTTTATCAACAGGAATCTGGAAGTAAAACCTAAAATAAGTATAGATAAAACAGGTATCCCAAACGAGTATTACACATTATTTCCAGTAATTGATATGAGAGATTATATTTTGCTGAAAGATGTATATGGTGGTGGTCAAATATTTGAGAAGGGTAAGAGCAATTATTATATATTTCATAAAAATGAAGGTAAAATATATCAGATACGTAATGATTATATTTTTGACAATGAATTCAGCTCCATATTCTTTATGGATAAATTATTGCTTTCAGAAGTATTTATATCATTGAATTACAATATATTCAGTATATATTTTACTTATGGATGCATTAAAGATTGCTATAATGAAATTCCCAATTCAATTAAACCGTTATTTGATACAATTTCAGAGGATGATAACCCTATATTGGCAATTGTAAAGTTCAGGGAATCCATAAAAAACTAAACATTTGCCCATAATGTAAAAAGTGTAATAGAGTTTAAAAAAGTTTGATGTTTGTTTTAGGTATGCTTGGACACTAGTGTAGTTTGATACAAAAACGTTTTGAATATTTCATTGGTATTTGCCAAAATGAAAACAGGCGAAATATCTTTTATGGTTTAAAGAATATGAAAAGAGGTGTGATTAAAATATTTTTATTATTCCTTTGTTTTGTGAGCTGTGCAGGTCATAAAAATAATGATGTTGTAGATGGTGTTATACAGTTCAGCCCAACCCGTAAATATCCTGTAATTGATTTGAACCTGTCAGATATAGCAGATATAGAATTTGTACAATTGAAAGATTCAGATTCTGCATTTATATTTCAGCCATTTTTCAGTAGAAATACTTATATAGGAGACAGTTGTATTATTGTTGGAAACTATACACCTCGTGACTTTTCTTCATTTGGTATTTACAGATTTGACAGACAGGGTAATTTCCTTAATAAAATTTCAGGATATGGAAGAGGCCCTGGAGAATTTGCATCACTTGCATATATGTCAGTAGAGTCAGATTCCAGTATATTGTTATTCAGTTTGTTCGAACACAAAATAGTTAAAGTAAATTCTAAAGGAGATATATTGGGGTCTTGGTTTTTGCCACGTGGCCATTCAGAAGCCGAATTATTGGGTAATTCTGTGATAATATATGATAGATTATCAATATATTTTAATTCAAAGGGCCAACTTGTTGAAAGAGGTGCGCCTTTAAAAGTATATGATTTGACCACATCAGAGGTGTCGGATTTGCTTAATAAAGAATATTTAAATAATGTAATTCAAGATAATACTAAAACTAAAGGGTATAGTGATCCTGGATTTCAAACCGGTAATTATCCCAATTTGATTAAAACGAAAGATGGCTTGTATTTAGCCAGTATACAATTTGATACTATATACTTTATCAATAGGGATTTGGAAGTAAAACCTAAAATATGTATAGACAAAACAGATATTCCTGGAGAGTATTACACATTACTCCCTGTTGTTGATATGCGAGATTATATTTTACTCAGAGATGTATATGGTGGCGAAAACAGATTAGAAAAAGGCAAAAGGAATTATTATATATTCTTGAAGAAAGAGAATAGGATATATCAAATTCGCAATGATTATATTTATGACAATGAAATTAAATATAGCTCCATATTCTTTATGGATAAGTTGGCACTTCGTGCGACATATATATCTTTGAATTACAATATATTCAAAGTGTATTTTAATTATGAATACATTAAATATAGCTATGAAACCTTTGAAGATTTCTATAAGGAAATTCCCAATTCAATTAAACCGGTATTTAATTCAATTGCAGAGGATGATAATCCTATATTGGCAATTGTGAAGTTTAGAGAATATTTAAAACGGAATAATTAAAAGTTTAACAGAGCATAATAAAGTTTTATGACTGTTTTTAGACAACTTGGAATAAAGCAGATTTTGTATTAAATTTCGTAAAACCACCAAATATAGATGCCTTATGAAAAAATTATCTTTAACTAATTTATCCAAAACTAATCTTTCAAAAATGCAGGAGCAAGCAATAACTGGAGGCTCATCTGATAGTTGTATTTGTGCTGCATTGTGTACAAGTTGTTCTTGTAGGGATGATGATAGTGCTGAGAGAACAAATGATGAGAGTATGGATTCTGATTTAGAAAATTGTGTTGATGAAAATATTAAGGGTGATATTATGTAGGGAATTGATGTGAGTTGGAGCAAAGATGTTTTGAATATTTTGTTGCTATTTGCCAAAATGGAAATAGGTGAAACGCCTTTTATGGAATATGAAAAGGAGTGTGATTAAATGTTTTTTATTATTTCTTTGTTTTATGAGCTGTACAGGTCATAAAAGCATTGATGTTGCAGATGGTGTTATCCAGTTTAACCCAACTCGTGACTATCCTGAAATTGATTTGAATTTGTCAGATATAGCAGATGTGGAATTTGTACAATTGAAAGATAGTGATTCAGCCTTTATATTTCAGCCATTTTTTACTTATAATACCTACATAGGAGACAGTTGTATTATTGTTGGAAACTATACACCCCGTGACTTTTCTTCATTTGGCATTTACAGATTTGACAGACGGGGTAATTTCCTTAATAAAATTTCAGGATATGGAAGAGGCCCTGGAGAATTTGCATCACTTGCTAAAATGTCAGTAGAGTCAGATTCCTGTATATTATTATTCAGTTTGCAAGAAGGCAAAATAATGAAAGTAAATTCTTATGGAGAACATTTGGGAACCTGGTTTTTGCCACGCGGACATTCGGAAGTTCAGTTGTTGGGTAATTCAGCGATAATATATGACAGATTATCCAGATATATTAATTCCAGTGGACGGCTTGTTGAAAGAGGTGCACCATTAAAGGCATTTGATTTGTCAACTGCAAAGGTATCGGATTTACTCAATAATGAATGTTTAAATAATGCTATTCAAGATAATACTAAAGGTTTTAGTAACCCTAAATTCCTAACCGGTGGTTATCCCAATTTAATAAGAACAAAAGATGGCTTATATTTAGCCAGTGTAAAATTTGATACTGTTTACTTTATCAATAAAGATTTGAGAGTAATGCCCAAAATATGTATAGATAAAACAGAAATTCCTGGAGAGTATTACACATTGCTTCCTATTGTTGATACAAGGGATTATATTTTACTCAGAGATGTATATGGGGGCGAACATAAATATGAGAAAGGCAAGAGAAATTATTATATATTCTTGAAGAATGAGAACAAGATATATAAAATTCGCAATGATTATATTTATGACAATGAAATTGAATATAGCTCCATATTCTTTATGATGGATAAGTTAGCACTCTCTGCAATACATATATCATTGAATTACAATATATTCAGTATTTATTTTACTTATGGATCCATTAAAGACTCCTATAATGAAATTCCCAATACAATTAAACCGTTATTTGACACAATCGCGGAGGATGACAACCCTTTATTGGCAATTGTTAAATTCAGAGATTCCATAAAAAACTAAATTTTTGCCAAAATTTAAAAAGTGTAATAGAGTTTAAAAAAGTTTGATGGTTGTTTTATATATGCTTGGAATTAAGCAAATTTTGTGTTAAATTGCGCAAAACAAAAAAATAAAGGCGTCTTATGAAAAAACTATCTTTATCTAATCTATCCAAAACAAATCTTTCAAAAATGCAGGAGCAGGCAATAATTGGAGGCTTGTCTGATTATTGTATTTGCGCTGCATTGTGTACAAGTTGTTCTTGTCATAAAGATGGTAATGCTGAGGAAATTACTAATAATAGTATGGATTCTGATGTAGAATCGAATACTGATAGCATGGTCAAAGGTGATATTATGTAGAGGATTGATTTATTTTGATGCAAAGACGTTTTGAATATTTCGTTGGTATATGCCAAAATGAAAATAGGCGAAACGTCTTTTATTGTTTAAAGAACATGAAACGGTGTGTGATTAAAATATTTTTATTATTTCTTTGTTTTGTAAGCTGTACAGGTCATAAAAATAATGATGTTGTAGATGGCGTTATACAGTTCAGCCCAACCCGTAAATATCCTTTAATTGATTTAAACTTGTCAGATATAGCAGATGTGGAATTTGTACAATTGAAAGACCGTGATTCTGCGTTTATATTTCAGCCATATTTCAGTAATAATACTTATATAGAAGACAGTTGTATTATTGTTGGAAACTATACACCTCGTGACTTTTCTTCATTTGGTATTTACAGATTTGACAGACAGGGTAATTTCCTTAATAGAATTTCGGGATATGGAAGAGGCCCTGGAGAATTTGCATCACTTGCTAAAATGTCTGTGGAGTCAGATTCCAGTATATTGTTATTCAGTTTGTTCGAACACAAAATAGTTAAAGTAAATTCTAAAGGAGATATATTGGGATCTTGGTTTTTGCCACGTGGGCATTCTGAAGTTCAGTTGTTGGGTAATTCTGTGATAATATATGACAGATTATCAATATATTTTAATTCCAAGGGCCAACTTGTTGAAAGGGGCGCGCCTTTAAAAGTATTTGATTTGGCCACATCAAAGGTATCGGATTTGCTTACTAAAGAATGTTTGAATAATGCAATTCAAGATAATGCAAAAACTAATGGACATAGTGATCCTGAATTCCTAACCGGTTATTCCAATTTGATTAAAACAAAAGATGGCTTGTATTTAGCCAGTATACAATTTGATACTGTATACTTTATCAACAGGAATCTGGAAGTAAAACCTAAAATAAGTATAGACAAAACAGGTATCCCAAATGAGTATTATACATTACTTCCAGTAATTGATATGAAGGATTATATTTTACTGAGAGATGTATATGGGGGAGAACATAGATATGATAAAGGCAAAAGAAATTATTACATATTCTTGAAGAATGAGAACAGGATATACCAAATTCGCAATGATTATATTTATGACAACGAAATAGAATATAGCTCCATATTCTTTATGGATAAGTTAGCACTTTGTGAAATATATATTTCGTTGAATTACAATGTGTTTGATGTGTATTTTACATATGAGGACATTAAAGATTGCTATAATGAAATTCCCAATTCAATTAAACCGTTATTTGACACAATCGCGGAGGATGATAACCCTATATTGGCAATTGTAAAGTTCAGGGAATCCATAAAAAACTAAACACTTGCCCATAATGTAAAAAGTATAATTTGTATGAAAACATTTCTCAAAATTAATCAACATACATTAGAATACAATTTATTTAACTTGTCACAACTTGTTTTTGAGGTTACAGAGGAGTGTAATTTAAATTGTACATATTGTGCATTTTCTGATTTATATAGTGAAAGACGAGAGTCTTATAATAAACAAATGGATTTTGCAACAGCCGTTAGTGTAATTGATTACATGGTTTCAATATGGCAAAATTATTCACATATTTATGCGCCAAAAAGGTTGGGCATTGGATTTTATGGTGGGGAACCTACGCTGAATATTAGTTTAATAGAAAAAATTGTTGAATATGTAGATTCCATAAGATTTAAGGTTCCAAGAAATATAGGATTTTCTATGACAACTAATGGTGTACTGTTAAATAAGTATATAGATTTCTTTGTAAAACACAACTTCTCACTATTGGTAAGCCTTGATGGGGATGAATTGGCAAATAGTTATAGGGTAGATAAACAAGGATTGCCAAGTTTTCATCGGGTTTACAATAATCTTAAAATGGTGCAAGAAAAATATCCTGTATATTTTGAAGAGAATATCCGTTTTAATTCAGTATTGAATAATCATAGTAACACAAAATCAGTTATTGAGTTTTTTAAAAATAATTTTGATAAAAGGCCTTCATTATCTCAATTGAGTAAAAGTTATGTTAATCCAGAATCAATAGATAAATACTATGAAATATGTAATGACTTTAAAAAATTTAATTTAGTAGATTCTGATAAGGATGAAACTGCATCTTTTCAAATTGAGAATTTCTATAATGAATTTTCCAGAATGAGCGGAAATTTCTATTATGATATTAATGAGTTATTTTATAACAGAGAAGATTTTGGAATTGTTCCAACGGGAACATGTGTCCCATTTACAAAAAAGATGTTTGTTACTGTGCACGGAAAGATTCTTCAATGTGAAAGAATAGATCATAAATATTATTTAGGACAAGTTATCGCAGGGAAGGTTGCTATGGATTTGAATAAAGTTGCAGAACGGTTTAATATACTTAATAGAGCTTTCATAAAACAATGTCCCTCTTGCGTTTATGTAAGACATTGTCCTAAATGTATGTACCGTTTGAATGATGTTGTAGGAGAAAAGAAATGTTTGTCTTACGTAAAGAGTACAGAAAACAATAATACGTTAAACCTTGAAAAATATAGAAATTATATTAACCAACTTATCAAAGGAGCATATCAAATTAAAATTGTGAGATGAGTATGACAAAGTGGCTATGTGTTTTCCCAGAGGTATTTATTTTTAAGAGTGATTCAAAATTGCTGTTTTTCAATTCAAAAAACAAACAGATTTTTTCTGTTCATAAAGATGATACTCTAGAAAAAATGTATAATTTTCTTCAGGAGCCAAGCAATACCTATGTTGTTGAGCTAAATGATGAGTTATGCAATAAGTATTCGGAATTATTGGGAAAAGTTGAAGCAATGCAGATGGGTAAAGTTGTTACAGCATCTTACGATAGCAGACCTTTATCTTATCCACCTGTCCTTAAATTAGAAAAAGATCTTTCTAGAATAAGAAATGAATATAAGCAAAATAAGGCAGGTGATATTTTGAATTATTTTAGAGAGTTGACAATCTATTTATCTGGAGACATAAATAATGGTTATATCCATAAACAAACAATATATCCATTACTTCCGTCATCATTAACTGTAGATAATGAATTGTTGAGTAATTTCTTAAAAACGCTGGAGTTCTGTCCTGTAAATTTTGTTAATATCGTAATAAGCAGCATAGATGATATTGGCAATTATTATAATATTTTCCAGTATCTGATAGAAAAGAAATACAATGTAAGACTTTTCTTGAAAGCTGAATTATATCAGCAAATAAAGGAACAGTTAAATATGTTGAACTTATATGAAATAGTCCTTGTATCAACTTTGGATGAATATCAAAAGTCATATTTACAGATAAAAGAAAATAAGGTAAAATTCAATATATTAATAGAATCCGATATTGAATTGAGTAGAGTAGAAGAATTCTTATCAAATAGCAATACTGAAATTGTACCTATTTTTAATAATAACTCTCAATTCTTTGAAAAAGAAGTATATAACCGCTTAGATGATATAACCCAATGTGGAAAAAAGGAGATTTTGGCAAAAACTGTCATTAATCATAATTATTATGGAAAATTTACAGTTTTCCCTAATGGCCACATTTATTCCAATGTAAATATTCCTCCTTTAGGAAATATCTCTGAGCAAATTTATGAATTGATATATAAAGAACTGGACGGGCAACGGGCTTGGTTGTTAACAAGAGATGCGGTTGAACCTTGTAAAGATTGTGTGTATAAATATTTGTGCCCAAGCATATCAAACTATGAATATGCCTGTGGAAAATTTAATTTATGTTATATGGCACAATAAAGCAGATTTTACAGACAGGTTTTATGTCCTTCCCTTTCTACAAACAATTAGATACTTTTGATTGTGGTCCTTCTTGCCTAAGAATGATCTGTTCTTTCTATGGTAATGATTATTCAGCACAGTTTATCCGTTCTATATGTCATATAAATAAACAAGGTGTTTCGTTCTTTGGGCTCAGGCAAGCTGCAGAAACAGTAGGGTTTAATGTAATGTCTCAAAAATTGTCATGGGAAGATTTTGTAGAGGCACATAATGGACCTTGTATAGTACATTGGAATCAGAATCATTTTGTAGTAGTATATAAAATTAAGCGTACCAGGAACAAGTATAAAATTTATGTGGCTGATCCGGCAGTTGGTCTTGTAGACTATAGTATTGAAGAATTCAAAAATTATTGGATTCAAACTGCTGACGGTTCAGATTCAGGTATTGCAATGTTCCTGGAACCATTGAAGTCTTTCTATGACAATTCAGTAAAGACAAATAAATACGATTTTAAATTCATATTAAAATATTTGTCTCCATATAAAAAATCAATGTCTGTCATCCTTATCGCTATGTTGTTTACCAGTTTGGTGAGTATCGCATTCCCATACATAATGCAACAGATTGTGGATAAAGGTATCGGCAATAAAGATGTCAGTTTTATAGTACTGCTATTGATAGCACAGTCTGTTTTGGTTTTTGGGCAACTGTTTGCCAATTTGCTTAAATCCTGGTTGTCATTGCATATGACTGTAAAAATAAGTATATCTTTAATATCTGATTTCCTGAATAAATTAATGTCATTGCCAATAGCATTTTTTGATTCAAAAAGAACAGGTGATATAATACAACGTATAGAAGACCATTCCAGAATTCAAACATTTTTAACAGGTACTCTCCTAAGTATAATTATAGCGGTAACATCATTTATCGTGTATTCTATAGTTATGGTAGAATACAGTATTAAAATTCTCATTGTATTTATATTAGGCAGTACTCTGTATTTGGCATGGATATTATTCTTTCTCAATAAAAGAAAAAAATTGGACCACCTTAGATTTAATGAAGCGTCTGCCAATAAGAATAATATAATCCAAATGATTGGAGGAATGCAGGAAATAAAACTTAATAATTGTGAACTGCAGAAAAAAGATGAATGGGAGAGAATTCAAGACAGACTATATAAAATATCTGTAAAAAGTCTTAATTTGGGTCAGATACAGGAAATAGGTGCAACATCCATCAATCAACTAAAAAATATGATAATCTCATTTATGTCTGCAACAGCTGTCATAAATGAAGATATGACATTAGGTATGATGATGTCATTACAATATGTAATAGGACAATTGAGCGTTCCATTACAACAATTTATACAATTCTCCAGATCTGTGCAGGATGCATCAATATCAATGGAACGTATGGGAGAGATACATAATAAAGAAGACGAAGAACCAAAAGACATACAGAAAGTAAAAACAATTCCTGATAATGCAGACATTACATTCTCCAACGTTTCTTTTCAGTATGATGGCCCGGAATCTGAAATGGTATTGAAGGATGTAACATTTACCGTCCCGGCCAACAAAATAACTGCAATTGTAGGTACATCAGGCAGTGGAAAAACAACTCTAATAAAAATGATGCTGGGCTTTTATCATCCAACTACCGGCTCAATTAAATTAGGAGGAATTCCGCTCACTGACATAAGTGATATGCAGTGGCGAAAACAATGTGGTGTAGTTATGCAGGATGGATACATATTTTCAGATATGATCTCAGGGAACATCGGGATAAGTGATGCAGTTAAAGATATGGATGCCGTAAAAGCAGCTGCTAAATTATCAAATATAGATGAATGGATAGAGAGGCTTCCTTTAGGATATAATACCAAAATAGGAATGGAAGGCCATGGCTTAAGCACAGGCCAAAAACAACGAATCCTTATAGCCAGGGCAGTATATAAGAATGCTAAATATTTATTTTTTGACGAAGCCACAAATGCCCTGGATGCTCACAATGAAGCAGTAATTCTGGACAATTTATATAAATTATTTAAGGGTAGGACAGTCGTTGTTGTGGCTCATAGGCTAAGCACAGTAAGAAATGCAGACAATATCATTGTTTTGCATAATGGTATTATTGTAGAGGAAGGAAAACATGAATTTTTAATTTCAAAGAAAGGATATTACTACAGTTTGGTTAAGAATCAATTAGAATTGGGGAATTAAGATGTGCGCAACTGACTGGATAAAACCCTCTGTCTGCCAGCAGAATCACCTTGTTGCAAGCGCAACCTTAGGTAGTGGTGTATTTTGGATGATTGTTTTTGGTAAATTTGGAATATGGGAAACAGGAGAATATCATTTTTAATTTTCATTTTGATGGCAGTTGCCACAACGGTAAAAGGGCAGCCGCACCACAATTTTACAATGAGCCTGCAGGAGGTGATTGAGACTGCGCACAGCCAGTCACCGTCTGCCATACTGGCCCGCCATAATTTTATTGTAAATTACTGGCAGTTCCGTACCTACAAGGCACAGTTCCTGCCGTCGCTCAACCTGCAGGGGAGCCTGGGCAACTACAACCGTTCATTGGTTTCACTACAGGATGCTCAGACCGGTGAGATAGGATACTTGGAGAACAACACCCTCAGCAATTCCCTTGGGCTTTCAATAGACCAGAACATTCCGTTTACAGGTGGTTCGGTATCAGTAATCACCTCCCTTAACCGCTTGGACCAGTTCTCTCCAACTGACAAGATAACCTACAACTCACAGCCGGTGAGGATAACCCTCAGCCAGCCCATAAATGCCTACAACTCCCTCAAATGGGAAAAGAAGATAGAGCCCAAGAAGTTTGAACTGGCAAAGCGCAATTACTTGAATACAATGGAGGGGATTACCGTAACTGCAGTAACATACTTCTTTGATCTGCTGCTGGCCCAGAGGCGTATTGAGATTGCCCGTGAAAGCCACCGCAACACCGGCCAGCTGTACAATATTGCCCGGCAAAGGTTTGAGATAGGTTCCATAACCCGGGACGAACTTCAGCAGCTTGAGCTTAAACTGCTCAATGACAGCCTTGCCATAGGAGACCACCAGCTGAGTGAGAAGACCGCAATGCAGCGCCTGCGCAACTTCCTGGGCTACAACGAGAGTGTGGAGATACAACTGCAGCAGCCACCCCAGAATCCCAATATTACATTGGACTTCAACGAGGTAATGAATATGGTATATCTCAATTCTCCCGACAACCTCAAGAACGAGATAAATTCCCTCTCCGCCCAGGAGGCCATAGCCCAGGCCAAGGCAAACTCAGGGCTCAAGGCATCCCTGTATGCCCAGTTCGGTCTCAATCAGGTGGGGGATGATTTGGGAGTAGCCTACAAATCCCCATTGGACCAGGAGATACTGGGACTTTCCCTCTCCCTCCCGATAATGGACTGGGGGCTTGGACGCGGCAAAGTGAAAGTTGCCAAATCCCAGGCACAGGTTGTGGAATCCCAGATAGAGCAGGCCGAAAACCAGTTGAGGGAAAACATTACCCTGCAGGTGCTGAGGTTCAACCAGCAGGGAGGACAATGCAGCGTATCCCAGAAAGCAGACCAGGTAGGCCAGAGCAGATATGCCACCACCAAAGAGAGGTTCCTCAACGGCACCATAGGGGTAACCGAACTGAACAATGCCCAAACGGAAATGGACAACGCCCAACTGCGCTATCTGCAGGATTTGAGCAACTACTGGATTTACTACTACAACATACAGAAAGCAACCCTTTTCAACTTCATAACAAACGAAAAAGTGGATGCAAACTTTGAAGAATTGACAAATGAATGATATGAGATTTAATGCGGGTATTATATTGGCACTTGTGTGCATAATGGCAGGATGCAGCGGAAACAGCAATGAGGCAGAAACCGAACTGGCAAAAGACAACTACAGAATAGAAAAGAACACTGTAGATACAATGCACCTGAGGAAGCAGCCTTTCAGCAGGGAAACCATAAGCAACGGAACATTGAAGGGTACCAGGAGGGCACAGCTGCGCTTTGCCA
>SUWT01000062.1 GCA_015061335.1 Lentimicrobiaceae bacterium
ACATTAAAAAAGGAACGACGTCGATTTCGTTCCTTTTTAAAAGCGCAATAAAAACTAAAAATTCAATCTCATTCTACTATTGTCATTTCATCGACAAGGTATGATGCTCCGGCATATTTATCTACTATAAATAAAACATAACGAATATCGACAGAGATATTTCTGCATATTGAAGGATCATAGATGAGGTCGCTCATTGTTCCTTCCCATGTACGGTCGAAGTTGAGACCGAGAAGATGACCGTCGGCGTTTAATATCGGGCTTCCTGAGTTACCGCCTGTTGTGTGGTTTCCTGCGATAAAAGCCACGTGCATGCTGCCATCTTTATCGGCATAACGACCATAATCTTTTGCTTCATAAAGTTCGCGTAAACGGTCTGTGACAACATAATCATAAATATCAGGATTTTCCTTTTGCATGATACCGTCTAATGTGGTGAAATGTTTATATGTAACAGCATCTTTTGGAGAGAATCCGCCGATTTTACCGTATGTGACACGCAATGTGAAGTTAGCATCTGGATACATCATTTTTTCAGGATTACGCTCTGCATGATATTCCATTTGTCCGCGCATGAACACTCTTTGCATGTCGGCGATTTGGTTGCCAAGTTCAATAGTTTTAGATCTTACGTTATCGATATAGAAATCCATAACATTATTATAAGCCATCAATGCAGGATCTTTAGCGAGTTTCTTTGCTTTTGCAGGTTTAAATTCGTCTAAAAATTTATTAACATTTTCTTCAGAAGTGAACATTGTCTTTGCAAATAATTCATCGACGTAAGATTGAACGTCGGCATATTTTTCAACAATTGTGTTAAGAAGTTCAGGACGGAAGTCTGCCGGTTGGTTGTTGATATATTCTTGAAGTACCATTGCAGCGACTTCTTCATCTATAGGTTGATGATAATCTTTGAAGAATACTTTTGTTGCTTCTTTAGCGTTTGCGATGAGCTTATCAATTTCTTCTTGAGGAGTTTCTTTTGTGACTTGAGAGAGTTTGTTGAAGTTTGCTGCAAATGTCAATATTTCTATTTGAAGAGCTGTTTCTGACAGATAAGTCGTTGCCAATCTGTAAGGTTCATATTCTTCATAAACTTTTCCAAAATCTTTAATTAAATTAATATATGCGCCTCTTTGACGGCTCTTCAACGCCCAGTCTGTAAAATCTTTGTCGAATTGTTTTTTCTTTTCAATACCTTTGAAGTTGTTTATACCTTCAGTTACGCCCATCCATTTTTTCCAGCCATTACCGAGACCTGCGTGTTTTGAGGCATATTGTATTCTTACCTTTGGATCTTTTTCCTGATATTTATTATAAATGTCAAGTATTTTTCCGCGAAGGTCAACACTAATAGGATAAATAACATTAGCTTCTTGATTTACAGCTACAGCAGGAAGATATTCATTTGTACGAGCAGGATAGCCGAATACGAAGGTAAAGTCGCCCTCATTAGCGCCTTTCAGAGATATTGAGAAGTGGTAATTTGGTTTATAAGGGACATTATCTTCGCTATAATCGGCGGCTTTTCCATCAGGAGATACATATATACGGAAGATAGAGAAGTCGCCAGTATGACGAGGCCATACCCAGTTATCGGTGTCGCCACCAAATTTACCGATGTTTGAAGGTGGAGCACCAACGAGACGAACATCTTTGAATACCTCGTTATAAATCATATAGTATTTATTACCATGATAAAATGATTTAATCACGACTTGATAATCGCTGTTGTTTTCAGCTTCTTCCTTAATTTTCTTTATGTTTTCTGTAACGATTTCAGCTCTTTCGTCGTTTGAAGTTTCTTTAGTAACGCCTTCTAAAACACGGTCTGTGACATCTTCCATTTTCTTAAGCATTACTGCTGAAATGCCTGGACAAGGAAGTTCTTCAGCCTGACTCATAGCCCAAAAGCCGTTGGTAAGATAATCATGCTCCACCGTACTGTGATATTGAATCCAGTCGAAGCCACAGTGATGGTTAGTAAGAAGGAGACCTTTTTCACTGACTATTTCACCAGTACAACCTCCATCGAAAAGGACTATAGCGTCTTTCATACTACTATGATTGATAGAATAAATATCATCGACAGTGATATTCATACCCATCTCTTGCATCTCTTTCTCGTTGTTCTGCAACAACATAGGAATCCACATTCCCTCATCGGCTTTCATCTTTAATGAAAATGAAAGCACGACACATAATGTTAAAAACAATTTTCTCATTTTATAAAATTTAATCTGTTTCTTTTAAGGTGCAAAGATAAAAAAAGGATAAAACACATCAAAGAAGCATTATATCTTTTGTAATTTTTTTATATTTGCAAAATAATCATCATATTTATGGATAGAATACAAGAGTCGATAGAGCAAAGCATTGAGGTAAAAAAAATGATTTTATCAGATGAAAGGATGTTGCGATCTATCAAAGATGCGGTAGATATTATTGTTGATTCGCTTCGTAATGGAGGCAAGATACATTTTTGTGGTAATGGTGGAAGTGCCGCTGACGCCCAACACCTTGCAGCGGAGTTAAGCGGTCGTTTTTATTTTGACAGACCGCCACTCAATGCCGAGGCTCTGCATTGTAACAGTTCTTATCTCACCGCTGTAGGTAATGATTATGGCTACGATATGGTGTTTAGTCGTTTGCTCACTGCTTCAGGAAAAGCAGGCGACGTACTTGTGGGAATATCTACAAGCGGCAACAGCCGTAATATCATAGAGGCATATAAAGTTTGTAAAGAAAAGAATATCAATATAATATCTCTTACGGGCGAGACGGGTGGCATGATGAAAGAATATGGCGGAATATTACTTAACGTACCTTCTAAAGACACTCCGAGAATTCAGGAGAGTCATATAATGATAGGACATATCATCTGCGAGCTTGTGGAAAAGATAATGAACTAAACCTCACTATTCCGACACTGGGCGAACGCTTTGACCCAGACTTTTCAGACTCCCATTAGTAGATTTACTTTCCCTTACATTGAAAAAGAAAGATTGTGCACACTTAAGATCTCTCCTATTAGGAGTCGAACTCCAGTAATGTCCATTTTCTCCAACATAATATAATTCATCTTTTCCATGATAACCTGCTGCGGGAAGGAAAATATTATTCCCATTAGGACCTATAACATTGTATCCATAAACGTTGTTTATGGAAGTCCAAACAAACTCACATTTTTGTATTAGCTCTATAAACTCTGTCTCTGTTGGTAATCTCCATGTTGCACCCCAAGTTACTCTTGCTACATCATGTAAAGAATCAGTTGTAATATCAGGGATTCTAATTCCATACGTAGTACAGTTATCACTGCTATAAATATCTTTTATATCCAATTCTCCCCACGCATAACGATTACCATATTCATGTGGGATTGAAGTTCCTACATTGCATGTTGCCCATTTAACACTTAATCCTAAATCAACATATTCATGACCATTTATAAAGTCATGTTCTATTCTGGGTATTTCCATATCTTTTTGAGGCAAATCCTCATGAACAACAGATTCAAGTGTTTTTTTCTCGGTTTCTTTACGTTTTCGGTTTTGTTCTCTGCGTCTATTAGCTTCTGCTACACGTTTATTCTCAATATTTTGGATTATCGAACGCTTATTTTCAACCATTTTAATCTTGTCATGAGTAGAAGAAATCATATAACTCACATTCTTTTCAAAAAAAGAATTGAACAAAGAATTTTCATATTTATTCTCAATGATTTTAGCTTTCTCATATTGTTTTATGGCTCTATTATATTGTTTTATTGTACTATCACATTGATAGATAGCTATTTCATAAACGGCATTTGTATCAATAACTACAACATCTATATTTCTTTCCAAATCACAGCCCTCATCAATAATTGACAGATATTCTTTCTTATCATTTCTTATTAGAGAAATCTTATCAAAGGCATAATAAGCAAAACAACATATTATGACTAATATAACAGCTATCGGTTTCCAAAATTTTCGTTTATGTTTATAATCATTTCGTGTTTGATATATATAATCTGATTTATACGCAGATTTATCTTCTGTATTTTTTCTTTTTCGGTTTAGCCAAGGTCTAATACTATCAACACCATTGATTTTATTTTCTGCAAATTCTAGAAGTTCCTTAGCAGTAGGACGTTCCCATGTTTCTTTTGCAAGGCAATCTCTAACGACATCGTTCAAATCTGATGAAAATTTTGGGTCTAATTCAGGAAGGCTGACTCCTTCATTATTAAGCACACTGCCACCTATACCACAGAACGGCAACTCACCTGTTAGCAATTCGTATAATGTTGCTCCAAGCGACCATATATCATTAGCTTTAACAGGAATTGGATTCGAGGTAAAACGTTCAGGGGCCATATACGATGTTGTACCGGCTTTTGAGATTTGGGATGAGTTTTTTCTAAGTGTATTTCTAATTCTTTTGCTAATTCCAAAATCTGTAATAAGAAAATGCCCCGCCGAATCAATTAGAATATTAGCAGGTTTTATGTCCTGATGTATCAGAGGAGGTTCTTGTTCATGCAGGTATGATATACCAGAAGCCACATCTCTTATAAAGTACCAAATCCTTGTTTCATCAATTTTGCTGATAAGATCTTCTGCTGAACCATTAGAACAGTATGACATCACGAGATAAGGTCGATGGTCGCAAACATCAAAATGATAAGCATGCATCAGGTTACTATGACTCAATTCATAAGTGTTTTTATACTCACTCATAAACTCCTCTACGCCTCGTGGATCAAGTGCGACATATACTTTTATAGCAACTTCAATATCTATAAGTATATCTTTAGCAAGCCATACTTCACCAAATGACCCACGACCGACTTCCCTAATAAGACGATAACGATTATGAAACAACTTTCCTGATAATAGATCCATAAGAAATAATATCTTAATCTTTTATTGAATCTTTTGGATATATCGGTGTTAAAAGTACATCATCAATTTCGGTTTCTTCAGTTCCCAAAACCTGATCTATAACTTCTTCATGACTATAGATATATTTATCATCATTTGAAGTCTCGTCCATTATAGAGAAGCTTTCATCATCAGTTATCTGAGATTGCTGTAAAATGGAATGTAAATTATCAAGACTATCATTTATTCTTCTCAAGCTATCCATCTGACGTTCTAGTTCCTCCTTCATACTATTAAGCTCATTTATCCTTTTTTCATTACTATTATTATTCAATATAATGACTAATAATCCAACAGCTAAAATTACAAGAATAAAGGATACTAAGATAACAGTTGATCTTTTGTTGCATTCACTTTTTTTCTCAGCGCAAGATTTAGGTTCATCGTAACCCATCGGAGCACTATCAGGTTCTGATCCACCATTTACAATCTTTGCTAATTCAATGGTTACATTATCAGTCCATCCCACTTCTTTTCCATTAATCCATAAAGACTTAAGACAATCATCTACTGACTGATGATTTTTTGACATTATTTCTTCAATTTCATTATCTCTCAAAACGCCACAGAGTCCGTCGGTACAAAGCAAGAAGATGTCTCCATTATGAATAGGATAGTCTTTCACCTCAGGTTTCGCTTTTTCGCCAGAGTCGCCTAATGAACGAGTGATGATATTGCTATTCGGATGATCGAAGGCTTCGTCTTCAGAAATAGTTCCGTTATCTACAAGACCTTGTACGTAAGAATGATCGTGTGACAATCTTACGAGACCATTTTTTTCATTGTAGCAATATGCACGGCTATCGCCACACCATCCCACATGAACGGTTTGACCCAATATCCATGCGAGAACTATAGTGCTACCCATACCAGCCGTATCAGGATTATCGGCTGCATGTGTTTTTACATTCTCATCAGCGTCAATAATTACCTTTTTTATAAAGCCATTTACATCATCTTTATTATCGAGGTCTATAGAATCTGTATTCAGGAAAGACTGTTTTACCGAGTCTATTATTATTTGGGAAGCCACCTCACCAGCATTCATTCCTCCCATTCCATCGGCGACAAGCAATAATGCTCCCTTATCAGATAAAGAGATTTCTGTCTCTTGTTCCTCAACAACTACATTATTGGTAGTCTGATATTGTGACAAATCAGGACAAAGCCAAAAGTTATCCTGATTATAAGATCTTCCGGCTTTGTCGCATATTGAGCTTGTTTTTATTGATATCTGACTCATTTTAAGAATGATTATTGTTCTTTAATTATTGTCTCTTGATTATCTGAATCTAAACTCCCTTTTTCATCATTTGTATCATCAGGGAAATTCATAACCTTAATATCTTCTTCAACTGGTGTTATTTGAATAGTTCCTGAGTTCACATCGTTTTCGGCTTCAGTTACGACATTATCATTCTCATCAACCCTTACCAAAATCCATTTATTGTTTTTTTTATGGATTGTACCACCGAACATAAACTCAATAGTTCCTATAGAATAATTAGGTACTACATAAAAACCGCAAACGTAATTATCTGTTTTATTTAATTTTGTCAATTCATATTCTTTGACACCATCTTTGAACTCAACTTTATGTCGAAACGTCGCGATAGAAATTTCTGTTGATTCAGATAGATTCCCAGAATACTGAAGCCATACGATCCAGCCATCTTTTTCACCATTAGTAGTTTCTACTGAGAATCCGCTATTGATATTATCGGTATAACAGAAGACATTATCTGCAATAGGATTACAGTTTTCAGATCTGAAATTCATAACTTTCATCGTACTATCTGTAATATCTCTATACTGAGTTTTTGATACGATTGGCAGATAGGTATTATTCTCTATCTTCTTGAAATTCTCATCATACTGCCATGGACTGATAAACTTATCTGACACTACACATACATTTTTAAGTTTATAGGCGATAGAATAAGTGCTACCGAACATTTCCTGATTATTACGGCCGAAAAGCGTATTTGAGACAGTATCCAGAAGTTGAAAATCTTGTTTAAATAATAAAATGCCTTTTTCTACTGCATTTTCGACCATAATCTGGTTAGGACTAAGACTTAGAAATCCTTGTGGCAGTTGTGCATAAGCAATATTTGCTATTAAAGCAAAAAATAACAAAACAATATTTCTCTTCATATTTATAATTATTTGATCATTTAATTTTTGAAATAGGGACTACAATTCCTGTTGCGTTGCCTGCACCCGCTGAGACAATTCCAACAACAGTCAGATCTCCTTCATTGTCATAACAGAAAACTGGTCCACCAGAATTTCCATGCTCGAAACTAGTATCTGTCGTGAGTATAACACCATTATCTAAATTTCCTTTAGAAACAACAGCATTTGCATAAATCGGTTCTACATCGTCAATAGCATTAGCGCCCAAACCCATTGGGAAACCAAGAATAGTTAATTTCGTACCGGCTTTAAGTTTACGGCTCATCTTACCATCATATCTTAATCCCTTTCTATTTTCATCTCCACCTAAATCAATATAATCGGCGTATGCATAATCATCCTCCTTGGAATCAGCCATACTAAATTGAGTACCATCTTCACTATGAGCATATACATCTCTTCTTCTGTTAACTGTAAAT
This sequence comes from Lentimicrobiaceae bacterium, assembly GCA_015061335.1. GTDB lineage: Bacteria > Bacteroidota > Bacteroidia > Bacteroidales > F082 > Limimorpha. The sequence goes on from SUWT01000062.1 coordinate 7,553, forward strand.
TCTTTATCAGTAAATTCTAATATTTCACCAGTTGCCGATATTGCCATATAATGTGCCACCAATCTCCCCATATTACTCAATGCATTGAGTTTCACTAATCCATCAGTACTAATATCATAATTCCAACCTTCTATAACATGTCTGGCTGTAACGAATTTATTATCTTCCAACAAAAATCCGGTACCAGACCATCCTGGAGCTGGATCCTCATCATCAAAACACGACCACATCTTATTCTCCCCGTCGAGCTGAAGTTCATATCTAGTAGTCTGAATATAATATACATTATTGAAACACTTCTCGATATCGGTTACAGAGACACCCATTTCTCTTCTCATTGAATCCATAATCTTCATCATCTCTTCCTTATCCCTAATAGCATCTCTCTTCATTTGTCTAATTATTTCATTGTACTCAGCAGTCTGATCCTCCAATTGAGTAAGTTTTTTATTTTGTTCCTCAATTATATCTTGCGAATCAGCTAACTTTCTCGCCAAATCTTTATTATCAGATTTCAATCCGAAGAGCATATAACCAGCACATACTATTGCCAATACAAAAACACATGACAAGACTGACAATGCCATTTTATAAGGTTTAAGAGCTTGTTGTCTGAACAGATTTAATCTGGCAGTCAGTCCTATACTTTTCACCATACCCTTATCACCTGAGTTTGCTATAAAGCCCAATTTTGGGCCGTTCGATGACAATTGTATTTCATCACCATTCTGAAGATACCATTCTCTTTCAACCTTACGACCGTTTAGATATGTTGAATTAGTTTGAGAAAGCTGTATCAATTTCCAGTTATCGCCATCTCTTACTATAGCGGCATGTCGTCTGCTAACAGTATTAAACGACTCATCGAATCTGACCTGACATTTCGGGTCTCTACCTATTTCTATCTGATCTACAATAATTTGTTGGCATTCTCCTGCCTTGTGGTATTTGCTTGACACCTTGTGTTCAAGAATATAAAATCTACGACCATTACCACCAAATACCGATCTCATACCAGATCCTACAGAACCGGACAAGCTTCTCTTATAAGTCTGTTGTATCATAATAATATTTTTTAAGATTTTCTAATATAATTCTACTCTCATTTTTATGTCACCGACAGATATTATTTCTCCGTCGTATAATTTTCTACCCATCATTGAAACTTCAGATGAGTTCACGTATGTTCCATTTAAGGAATTTCTCCAGTTATTAGTCGAATTTTTTTCCCATTGTCCGTCACGGATATACCAACTTTGTGTGAATGTATTTCGTTCTATTGTACAATGCTTGCGAGAAATATAAGAACTATGATTTTCAACAAGTGATATATCATTTTTTGTAACACCATCATATCTTCCTATAGTCACTATTGACTTATTACATGGTATTATATCATTGACTCTATATACTTTACCATATTCTTCGCCTTGCATGATTCGCAACAACAATTTACCTTTATCGTTAACAGGTTTATTTACGGAATCTATTATCTCATTTGGGAAAAATGTCAGGATTTCATCAATACTTTGTATTCGATGTTGAAAATCCGGCACAAGACATGCTTCGATTATTTTATACCAATTTATTTCGCCACTCATTTTTTTCACGGCATTTCTATCCCAAACACCATCTTTCCCGTTATTGAGATAAGGCATAAGGTCTCTTTCATCTCTTAAGATGCCAAAGGGCAGTTTACCAACTATCAGTTCGTACATCATCACACCAAACGAAAAGATATCCGTAGTTGGCAAGACAGTAGCTTTTCCTCCTCGAGGCGGTCTTACCTGCTCAGGTGGCATATAAGCGTATGTACCGAATATCTGTTGAGGTTTTCCCAACCAACCTCTTTCCGTCATTCGTTTATTTTGATCACCGGAAATACCGAAATCTGTTAATACAGCAGTATTATCAGCTCTAAACAAAACATTATCAGGTTTAAGGTCACGATGTATCTTACCACATTGATGCAGATCTCTCAAACCGTACAAAATATTCTTGGCTATAATAGCTACCCTATTACTCGACAGATTGTTTTTACTTCTCAGATCTCCATTAGGGCAAAATTCCATGACAATAAAAGGATTTCCTTCCACCATGCCATGACAATAAGAATGAACGAGATAATTACTCTTGATACGTCCAGTCTCGAACTCCATATCAAATCGTTTTATAAGGATCTCTCGTTCTGTAGGATTCACTTCCCACAATTTCAGCAGTTTAAGAGCATAAACTAGTCCTGATAAATCTTCTACCTTATAAACAGTACCAAAGGTACCCTCACCAAGCCTTTTCAAGACCTTATAATTATCACTTATAAAGTCTCCAATATCATATACACATCTGCCAGGTGAAAAATCCAACATATTACTTCTTATTAAATATAAATCTTCTATTTCCCAAAAGAAGGACATCGCCATCCTCTAACAATGTCTTTTTCGATATATGCTTGAATGTCGTTTGCATTTGGCTTTTATCCTCAACATACCAAGCACCATCCTCGTATGAAAGAACAGCTTGTGTCTTTGAAGTTATTGAGCTATTATTAGGATCTGTATTATCTCTATTCAGCACAACTGTATCGCCTGTAAATTGAATATCGACAGAATCGAGTCTTTCATTATCCCATGCTATTGGTGTCAAAGTACAGTTAGCCATTTCATCAACATATTGTGGTTGAGCCCATGGATTGACGGTTCCCATTTTAAAAGGTTTTACTTTATTAGCACCCGTATTATTGGCATCATAACCACAATTAGGGCAGGCTCCCATTTCCAGATTATATGGATAATTACATCTGCTGCAATTTCCTATTCCATCATCTGATTTATTGATAAAAACATGGTCATTCTCTCTAACGGTTCCTTTCATGTTATTGTAACCATAATCATCATTTACAGATCTATCATCATCTACTATTGGTCCGTTTAATGGAGCGTCACACATTATACATCTTGAATTACCAAGATCGTTTTCATATCCACAATTTCTACATCTCATAATATTATTCTTCTTTATTATATAGTTTATTTTGCAACTTCTACTAATCTAAATCCTATAAAATCGTTCTTTGTATCTACGTTATATCTCAGGGAACGTGAAGTCACTCTACAAGCTGTTATCGGACTCTTTGCGCCACCACCTCTACAGACTTTATAATTTCCTGTAGATTTTCCTTTAGGATCTTTCTGATAAGTTTTATCGTATGCAGAAAGCCAATCGCTACACCATTCATGCACATTCCCTGTCATATCATAAAGTCCTAATGCATTAGCTTCTTTCAATCCCACCGGATGTATTTGATTATCACTATTAGCAGTAAACCAAGCTATATCTGCAATCGTATTGCTTCCACTATATTTATATACATCCACTGATTTTTTGCCACCCTTTGCGGCATATTCCCACTCTGCTTCAGTAGGAAGACGATATTCTTTATTGGTTTTCTCATTCAATTTCTCAATAAACGTCTGAACCTCATTCCAGCTAACATTAGTTACAGGCAAGTTATCACCTTTGACCATACTTGGATTATAGTTCATGATATTTATCCATTGCTCTTGAGTCACCTCATATTTACTTATCATAAAATCACTGACTTCTACAGTATGGATAGGCGTTTCTATATATTCACAATCAGAATCTTTTAATTCACTGTTACCCATCTCAAAAGATCCTCCCTCTACAAGAACCATTTCTATTGAGAACGGCTTATCTACAGGTTTCTCGATTGCAGTAATAGTTATTGTATCAGATACAACATTTCTCATCTTCGCATATGCTCTATATGTTCCAGGAACTGTTGTTGAGAATGTGACGCCATTTATTTTCTTGTCATTAATAAATATCTCAACATCTTTTGTCACATCATTTTTATTTTGTAACACCTCAAAAGTTACCTTATCAACGCCATCGGCATAGATTGTAGCTCTCTTAACACTGATAGTTATTGGTTCTACCGCTATTGCCGTAATAGTGATTGTATCAGATATAACATCCCCTTTCTTAGCGTATGCCTTATAAATTTCAGGAACTGTCGTTGAGAATACGACACCTTTTATTTTCTTGTCATTGATAAATATCTCAACATCTTTTGTCACATCATTTTTACCTTGTAATACCTCAAAAGTCACCTTATCAACGCCATCGGCATAGATTGTAGCTTTCTTAACGGATATACTGATAGGTTTCGCCATAATTACTGGTTCTGGTTTTGGTTCTTCAATCTTTTTATTGTTTGTGTCAACAATAATTATCGGTTCAGGTTCAGGTTCGGGTTTAGGTTCAGTTTTTGGATCTTTCAACAAGAAGTAAAGTCCTATACCGGCACACAACAATAGTAGGAGCAATATTATCAGCCATTTATTATTTTTCTTATTATTATCTTCTTTATCAATGTTTTCAAAACTTGTTGCAGGTACTGTTTTTACAACGGAGCCACTATCTTCAGGTTCTTCTTCTAAATTATCATGAGGAATTGTTTCTTTGACAGGCTGCTCATTTTGTGGTTTCGTTTTAGTCTGAAGTTCTTTTTGTTTTTTATGTGATTTTATCTCACTGATATCCCAAACTTTTGTATCTAAGTATTTCCCAGTAATCTTTGAGATCTGTTGTGCTGTTGGTCTGTCCCAAGTATTTTTTTCCAAGCAACTTCTTATCAAACATTTAAGTTCTTCTGAAAAATCGCCCTCAATCTCTGGAATTTCAGCATCATTCACCATCGACAATCCGCCTAGATTTCCGAAAGGAGCATCGCCAGTCATCAATTCGTATGCCGTTGCGCCCAACGACCATATATCGCTGGCTTTAATAGGTATAGCGCTATCGGCAAAACGTTCGGGACCCATATATGCACGTGTTCCTTCCGAACTTTGTTCTGTTGCCGCACTAATACGTATTGTACTGCGAACCCTTGTACTAATACCAAAATCTGTCAGTTTATAATGCCCATCATCAGATATAAGAATATTATCTGGCTTTATATCTTGATGTATGATAGGCGGTTCTTGTTCATGCAAATATGATAAACCAGAAGGAGGCTGTCTAACAAGTTTAGACAGTCTTTTTTTTTGTATAATTATGTAATGTTGCCAAAGACAGTTTGGCGATAAGCTTGTAAATAAATGACAGTTAATGATATGGATATACTTTGATG
>SUWT01000063.1 GCA_015061335.1 Lentimicrobiaceae bacterium
AGGACTTCAACCAAGAAGTAAAGCAAGAGAAATTAGATCAGAATAATATGAAACTTGATAAGGAATTATTAGACTCAATAACTCAAAAAGCGAAGGAAAATCCGCGTTTGAGAATGAATCATAATCTCCATGATTCGTTGGATAGTAAGGTGCAGAGATTGTTTAATGCTTTGGAACCTGGAACGGTATTGCCGATACATCGCCATCAGAATACCGACGAGACTTATATCCTGATTCGTGGCAAGATAGAAGTTATATTCTATGACGATGACAAGAATGTCATAGATAGATTTATCATGTGTCAGGAAGAAGGAACTTTCGGTGTTCACATACCTAAAGGCACTTGGCATACAATAGAAATAATGGAGAGTGGTTCTGTAATATTTGAAGTTAAAGAAGGTCCTTATCAACCATTTTCGGAAAACGATATATTATGAAAATATTAGTTACAGGTGCCAAGGGATTTGTTGGCAAAAATCTCGTGGCTCAACTTAAAAATATAAAAGACGGCAAGGCTCGTTGTTACGGTGATCTAACTATTGATGCTATCTATGAATACGATGTCGATAACACTATAGAAGAGTTAGATTGTTTTTGCCGTGACTGTGATTTCGTCTTCAACCTTGCTGGCGTAAATCGTCCTCAGAATCAGGAAGAATTTATGCAGGGTAATTTTGGCTTTGCCTCAACTTTACTCGATACATTAAAGAAATATAGCAATAAATGTCCTGTGATGATAAGCAGTTCTATTCAGGCAACATTGGCAGGTCGTTTCGGTACATCGGAATATGGTAAGAGTAAGAAAGCTGGCGAAGAACTGATGTTTCAATATTCTGAAGAGACTGGAGCAAAGGTCCTCGTTTACCGTTTCCCAAATTTGTTTGGCAAATGGTGTCGCCCAAATTACAATAGCGCTGTCGCTACTTTCTGTAATAATATCGCTAATGACCTTCCAATACAAGTCAATGACAGAAGTACAGAGTTGGAACTCCTTTACATAGATGACTTAGTTGAGGAAATGATTGCTGCATTGAAAGGAGAAGAACACAGATGCGAATTCGATGGTGTTGAGACAATATTAACAACAGATGGAAGATATTGTGCTGCTCCTATCACTCATAAAGTAACTCTCGGTGAAATAGTTGATTTGTTAGAATCTTTCAAAGAGCAACCACATACACTCGTTGTTCCAGAAATACCATATAATTCTTTTGCTAAGAAATTATATTCTACATATTTATCTTATTTGCCAAAAGAAAAAGTCTCATTTCCCCTGAAAATGAATGTTGATGACAGAGGCAGTTTCACAGAGTTGATAAAGACTTTAAATTGTGGACAGGTTTCAATAAACATTTCAAAACCAGGTATCACAAAAGGTCAGCATTGGCATAATACCAAATGGGAATTCTTTATTGTCGTTTCAGGCCATGGCTTGATACAAGAACGTAAGATTGACTCTGACGAAGTAATAGAATTTGAAGTCAGTGGCGACAAGATAGAAGCAATCCACATGCTTCCAGGATACACTCACAATATCATTAATCTCTCTGAAACAGAAAATTTAGTTACGGTCATGTGGGCTAATGAAGCATTTGACCCCAACAGACCTGATACTTATTTTGAGAAAGTGTAGAACCACAGATTACACAGATTGCACAGATTATATGAGCATCTGAGTAATCTGTGCAATCTGTAGTTAGATAGAATAATTTAATACCAAAATTTATAGAAACATGGATTTATTAAAAGAATTTGGATTAAAAGAAAGAGACAAAAAGTCTTACGCCATTATTGGAGCATGTATGGAAGTTCACAAAGTACTTGGTGCTGGATTTTTGGAAAAAGTTTATCAAGATGCTTTAGAAGTTGAATTTAAACGTCGTAACATTCCGTATGAACGAGAAAAGATGTTTAAAATCGCATATAAAGGTGTTGAACTACAACATGTATTTCAATCTGATTTTGTATGTTATGACGAGTATATCGTTGAGCTGAAAGCTGTAAAAGAATTAGATGATATTCATAGAGCACAAGTAATAAATTATTTGCATGCTTCTGGATTAGAACATTCTTTGCTTATCAATTTTGGTGAGACATCCTTAAGATATGAACGTTATATAAATTGAATAACAGAAACCACAGATTACACAGATTATACGAATATCTGTGCAATCTGTGTAATCTGTGGTCAAATAGAACATGATTATGAATACTAAAACTAATAATAGTGTCAAATTTGCCGAAAATGGTAAATTGAAACTTTTGATAATAGTCGGTACTCGTCCAGAGATTATCCGCTTGGCAGCAGTTATAAATAAATGTCGTAAGTATTTCGATGTGATTTTGGCTCACACGGGACAGAACTACGATTATAACCTTAATGGTGTTTTCTTCAAGGATTTGAAACTTGCTGATCCTGAAGTATATTTAGATGCAGTTGGTGATGACCTCGGTGCTACAATGGGTAATATCATTGACAAGAGTTATAAACTCATGGTCCAGATAAAACCAGATGCAGTCCTTGTACTCGGAGATACAAATTCATGTTTAAGTGTAATTGGAGCAAAACGTCTTCATATTCCAATCTTCCACATGGAAGCTGGTAACAGATGTTTCGACGAATGTCTTCCAGAAGAGACGAACAGACGTATTGTCGATATTATCTCAGATGTAAATATCTGCTATTCGGAACATGCGAGAAGATATTTGAATGCAAGCAGCGTCGCTCCGCAACGTACATACGTCAGTGGTTCGCCAATGGCAGAAGTATTACACAACAATCTTGCAGATATTGAAGCAAGCGATGTTCATCAAAGATTAGGTTTGGAAAAAGGAAAATATATTTTATTATCGGCACATCGTGAAGAAAATATCGATACAGAGAAAAACTTCACATCTTTATTCAATGCTATAAATGCGATGGCAGAGAAATACGATATGCCAATATTATACAGCTGTCATCCACGTTCACGCAACAGATTAGCAGCGTCGGGCTTCAAATTGGATTCAAGAGTTATTCAACACGAACCATTAGGATTCCATGATTACAATTGTCTTCAGATGAATGCCTTTGCAGTTGTTTCAGACTCAGGAACATTACCAGAAGAAAGCTCATTCTTTACAAGTGTGGGACATTCGTTCCCTGCAGTATGTATAAGAACATCAACAGAGCGTCCTGAAGCATTAGACAAAGGTTGCTTCATCCTAGCAGGCATCAACGAACATGATTTATTGCAAGCCGTTGACACAGCAGTAGAAATGGTAAAAGAAGGTGACAACGGTATTCCTGTTCCGAATTATGTTGATGAAAACGTCTCTACAAAAGTCGTTAAATTAATACAATCCTACACCGGAGTTGTAAACAAGATGGTGTGGAGGAAAGAGTAGATAAACATTAACTTAATGCCAGTAACTAGCGGCTAATAGACAAAGCAAAAAACAAAGTAGCCATGAATGTTTTATTTCTTACCATGTCATCAAGTCTGCAAAACATAGATACCAATGGTATTTACACTGATTTGATGAGAAAATTTAGAAACGATGGACATGATGTGTATATTATTTATCCAAGAGAGCGACGTTTAGGATTGCCTACTGAGTTGAAAGAAGATAATGGAGTTCATGCTTTAGGCGTAAAGACACTTAATGTAACTAAAACCAATGTGATAGAAAAAGGAATAGGTCAGGTGTTATTGGAAACCCAATTTAAGAAAGCATTAAAAAAATATTTTTCTAATGTAAAATTTGATATTATACTATACTCAACTCCTCCTATTACTTTTACTAAGGTTATTAAATATGCAAGGAAGCATAATCCTAATGCAATTTCCTATCTTCTTCTTAAAGATATATTCCCACAAAATGCAGTTGATATTGGAATGTTAAGTAAAACTGGATTGAAAGGTATTTTATACAAATCATTTAGACGTAAAGAAAAAGAATTGTATCACATTTCTGACTACATTGGTTGTATGAGTCCAGCCAATGTCAAATACGTACTAAAACATAATCCTGAGATAAATCCAGATATTGTAGAGGTCGCTCCAAATAGTTACGATATACCAACTAACAGCCAACAGCCAACAGCCAATAGTATTAGAGAAAAATATAATTTACCAACGGATAAACCTATTTTTATATATGGTGGGAATATGGGGAAACCACAGGGAATACCTTTCCTTTTGGAATGCATGAAGGCTGTCAAGGATAGAACGGATTGTCATTTTGTGATAGTTGGTAGCGGTACAGAATATCCAAAATTGGAGTCATGGGTTAATAGTGAAAAACCTAAAGCAGTATCTCTTTTCAAATCTCTGCCTAAGATTGAATATGATGCATTGGCAAGCTCATGTGATGTTGGGATGATATTTTTGGATTATAGATTTACAATACCTAATTATCCAAGTCGTTTGTTACCATATTTAATGGAACATAAACCAATTATTGCGGTAACCGATCCAAATTGTGATACAGGTACAATTGCAGAAGATAATGGATACGGATACTATTGTCCAAGCAACTCAGTTGATAGTTTTGTTGAAACGGTAGATAGAATGCTTTCATCAGACATCAAACAAATGGGAGAAAATGCTTATCAATTCTTCCTAAACAATTATACTACTGAACATACGTACAATACAATAATGAAACATGTATAAAAACTTCTTCAAAAGAATAATTGACTTTACAATAGTCTTCGTCGCACTATTGATAATCTGGCCAATATTGTTGATAATAACAATATGGTTACACTTTGCCAATAAAGGAGCAGGAGCTTTCTTCACACAAGAACGTCCTGGTAAAGACGGTAAAATATTTAAGGTAATAAAATTCAAGTCTATGACTGATGAACGTGATGAGAATGGAAATATATTACCTGATGCTCAACGTCTGACAAAAGTCGGTAAATTTGTCCGCTCAACTTCTATTGATGAATTGCCACAATTGATAAATGTTCTCAAAGGAGACATGAGTTTGATTGGACCGAGACCATTATTAATACAATATTTACCATTATATTCAAAGGAACAAGCTCGCCGTCATGAAGTAAGACCTGGAATTACAGGTTGGGCACAGTGTAACGGGAGAAATTTGTGCAAACTAAGTAAAAAGTTCGAATATGACGTTTGGTATGTAGATCATTGTACATTTACAACAGATGTAAAGATATTATGGATGACTTTTATGAATGTTATAAAGAGAAATGATGTCGGCGAAGGTGCTGAAAATATGGAAGAGGTTGACGATTTAGGCTTTTCAGAAAAATATAGAAGCAACAAGAAATGATAGAATTCGGATCTGATTTTCACAAGTGCGAACAGAGTTATATAGGTTCGTCTCTCCTGTTCGAAAAGATTAAACATTATAATCTATATTCATGTGGACGCCATGCAATAGAAGCTATTATTACTCAAGGAAAGTGGAAAAGAATATGGATACCAGCTTATTTTTGTTATACAGTAATCGAGTTCATAAAAAAATTAGGAATTGAAGTAGTATTGTATAACGATCATCCTCTGTCCGATGACGAGACCGTAGTAAGACAATTACCATATAAGGAAGATGATGTTTTATTTCGTACAGACTATTTTGGTTTACGTACTCTAAGAACCAATAAAGGAATTAGCGTTCCGGTTATAGAAGATCACACACATGGTTTAATAACCGATTGGAGTCTTAATAGTGACGCAGATTGGTGTGTGGCTTCTTTGAGAAAAATTTTACCAATCGCATCTGGCGGAATTTTATGGTCGCCTAAACTATTACAATTGCCTATTGATATTACGCCAACAGAAGAATGCAAAAATATGGCGGAATTACGCTATGAAGCAATGTCTCTAAAAGCCAAATACTTGGTCAATGGAGGAGATAAGGAAAATTTTAGAAATAAATACATAAACACAGAAGAACAAATTGATAATTTAAAATTTAGCGGTATTGATGTCACAAGTAAACTTATATCTGAAAATCTGGACATTAAGAAATGGACTGATGTTAAATTAAATAATTGGCTTAACGCAATTGATATTTTGTCAGATTCAATACAAATCATAGGCAAACAAGAAAAACACTCAATACCACAAGCTTTCTCCTTAGTTTTATTAGCAAAAACTAAATGTGAAAGGGAAGATCTACGTAATTATCTAATTCAAAACTCTGTTTATCCTGCCATATTGTGGAAAATACCTGATGATACAATATTTAAGGACGCAAAAAACTTCTCGGACAGAATGCTCAGCATTCATTGTGACGCAAGATATGATCCTAATGATATAAAACAATTATGTAACATTATTAATAATTTTCACGATATAAACTGATAATAATAACATTATGAGAGATCTATATTTTAATCCTAACTACGCAAAAGTATATAAAGATATTGATGGGAGTAGCGATACATTTGTATTTGAATGTCAATATGGTAAAATTACCAATACATATATAAAAAGAAAAGTGTGTTGGCAAATAGAAGGTATTACGTATTATGACATTGTAACACCATATGGTTATGGAGGTCCTCTTGCTGAAAATGTTTCAGATGTCAAAAAACTTTTAATAGAATATAAAAAAGCGTTCACAGAATATTGCAAAGAACATAATATTATATGTGAATTTATCAGATTTCATTTATATGAAAATGTCGACATTCGTGAAAATTATTATGGAGAAACACAACACATTTTAGATAATGTTGTTGTCAGTACAAAAAATGATTTTGAAAATGATATTTGGATGTCTTATGCACATAAGGTTCGTAAGAATGTAAAAAAAGCGTTGAAAAATGACTTGAGCGTAATTATTGAAAATAACCTTAATCATATAGATGATTTTCTATACATCTATAACTTAACAATGGATAGGAATAATGCTAATGACTACTATTATTTTAAGGATAGTTACTTTAAATCTATTGCCGAATTACTACCAGACAATTATATGTATTTTCACGTAATTAAAGATGGAAAGATTTGTTCAACTGAATTAGTTTTATGCTCCGAAAAGTACGCATATTCGTTCCTTGGAGGCACATTAACCGAATACTATGAATTTAGACCAAATGACTACCTAAAGAACGAAATAATAAAATGGTGTAACAAAACAGGTAGAGAATATTTCATATTAGGCGGAGGTTATCACAAAGATGACGGTATTTATAGATACAAAAAAGGCTTTACATCAGATCCAGATGTACCATTCTATATCGGAAAATACATTTTTGATGAGCAAATCTATAATAAAATAGTCGAAGTAAGGAAATCAGTAGATAACAGCTTTAACATTGACACAAATTATTTCCCGAAATATAGGAGTTAATAGATTAATGTTAATTATATTTACATGTAATAACAATCATAAGAAATAAATTTTAGATTAGATATGAAAAAATTATTAATTCTTGGATCATCAAATCATGAAGTTGATGTTATAAAAATAGCCCAATCAATGGGATATTACGTAATAACAACTGATTATTATACTGACAAAAACTTAATTCCATCTAAATTTGTAGCAGATGAGGCTTGGAATATTAGTTGGACTGACTACGATGAATTAGAAGCAAGATGCAGAGAAACTGGTGTTAATGGTATATTAGCAGGCTTTAGTGAATTTAGAATTGAAGCCATGATAGAATTATGTAGAAGACTTAATCTACCTTGTTATATCAATGACGAACAATTGGAAATTACTCGAGATAAAAATAAATTTAAACAAATGTGTAAACGGTTTGGTGTTCCTATCGTTAATGAATATGACCCTCAATCTCTAGAAATCATATTTCCTGTCATTATAAAACCAACAGATAGAGGTGGAAGTATTGGAATTAATGTGGCTTATAATGAAAACGAATATAAAGAATATCTTGAATATGCTTATTCAATGTCTCCATCTAAAAGTGTTGTTGTAGAGGATTTTATTGGCGATGGTATTAAATTCGATTGCTCGTATTACATTTCCGAAAAAGAAGCTGTTCTTATTGAAACTTGTGATACCACAATGCTGACAAAACAAAAAGGGTTTGAAACGATGCAAAAAGCATGGACTTTCCCTTCTAAACATGAGCAAGAATATATTGAACAAGTTGACACTAATGTAAAGTCAATGCTTATGAGTTTGGGAATGAAATGTGGTGTCGCAAATATTTCATTTTTCTATCGTAATGGTAGATTCTATGTTTTTGAGACTGGTTTTAGGCTCGGTGGTGGACATTCATTCGACTATCAGAGAGCAAGCAATGGCATTGATTATTTATCTTGCATGATTAAATATGCTCTTAATGAGGATTATGAACCTAATACAAATATACCAAGAGATAGAGGTTTTGCTGTTACATATAATATATATTTCAATAGCAATGAAGGGGTTGTTGTTAATCATGTTATCGGTGAAGACAAAGTAAGGGATATAAATGAAGTAATTACTTATGTTCCAAATTTGTACAACGGATATGTTATAAAAGGGAATAAACCTAATAGTATAGCAATGTGTACCTTGTATGCAAAAGATTTAGACACAATTCTCAGAGATATTGATATCATCAATAAAACATTAAAGGTTGAAACTAACTCTGGGATATGTCCTATATTCTGTGAATTAACATCATGTGAAATCTTAGATGCAATATCAAAATAATACAAATTATGAAAATAGGATTAATAAAAGAAACAAAAACACCAATAGATAATAGAGTTGCATTGACTCCATCACAAACTAAAATGTTAATGGAATGCTTCCCCGATTCAGAGATTGTTGCTGAATCAAGTGATGTTCGCGCATATACAGATGATGAATACAAATCATTAGGCATTCAAGTGGTTAACGATTTAAGTGATTGTGACGTTTTGTTCGGTATAAAAGAAGCCACTATAGATTCGATTATTCCAAACAAACATTATTTTTTCTTTGGTCATATTGCAAAAATGCAAGAATATAATCGTCCTTTGATAAAAGCGATGTTAAATAAAAAAATAACATTCTCTGACTATGAATATTTAGTTGATGGAGATGGGAAACGTGTCTGTGCATTTGGCTGGTGGGCTGGTGTAGTTGGTGTTTACTATACATTGCGTGGTTATGGACTGAAATATAGATTATATGAATTACCAAAACCTGACCTTCGTTTTACAATAAAGCAACTGTTGGATTCATTAAAAAGCATAGAACTTCCTAAAGTGAAAGTTTTAGTTACTGGAGCTGGTAGAGTATCACAAGGTGCACAATATGTTTTGAATGAAATTGGTGCAAATAAAATAGATGAAAATGAATATTTGTCGATTGATAATGTCAATGCTCTTGCATATTGTGTGGCAGATGTTAATCGTTTGGTAAAACGTAAAGATGGTAAAGATTTCACATGGTCAGATTTCTCAAATAATGCGACTGAATATGAAAGTGATTTCATCAAGTTTGCGAAGAAAACAGATGTACTAATCAGCGCTCATTTTTGGGCTCCCGATGCACCTGTTTATTTAGGAGAAGATGATTTACGAAGAGATGACTTACGCATTAAAATGATAGGTGACGTGACTTGCGATATAATGGGAAGTATAAAGTCTACAGTTAGGTCGTCAACACATGATAAACCATATTTTGATTATAATCCTGTTACGGGAAAAGAAGAAGAAGCATTTTCTTCAGATAATAACATAACAGTGATGGCTGTAGATACATGTCCGAACGCATTGGCCTTAGATGCAAGTGAATATTTTGGAGATATGCTTATAGAACATGTCTTCAAACCCATGCTCAACGATGCCTCAAAATGTAATTCTGTGGTTGAAAACGCGACAATTATTCGTGATGGAAAGCTGACACCACATTATCAGTATTTGGAAGATTTTGCAAAATAACTTATCTCGACAGACTCATGTATGAATGAAATAGTGATAAATAATATCAATTATAATCAATTTATAGATAGGTATTATTTAAAATATGACGACAAATATAATTTAATATAATCAACGATATGTCCATTCGAAACATTTTAACAGACATTATCTCATATAAACAATCATTATATAGATCACATAAAAGTGCTTTAATATTAAAAGATATTGATTTACCTCCAATTACAAAAGAACAAAAAAAAATAATTAAATCTGTCTGGGGTGAAGTAAAAATTGATACAAGATGGTTTGCATATTTCAATATGTATAGAACAGATGATTGTGAATGGACACCATTATTTATCCCTGATAATTTACACTACGGTATTATTGATTTGTATTATTCAAATTACAGAAAAAGTAGAATTATAGAAGATAAAAACCTTAATAATTTACTTTATTCTGAAATTTACCAACCAGAAACTGTTTTACGAAAGATATCAAATAGAAATGGGTATATATTTCTTGATAAAGACTATCACATAATATCAGAAAATCAAGTGTTAAATCTTTTGTCTGATGGAAATATAATAGTGAAACCATCTATTGATAGCGGAGGCGGAAAAGGAGTAAATTTATTTTTAGACTCCAATAATGAGAAAGAAATCTTAAAACATATGCAATGCAGTTCTGATTTTATTGTGCAGAAAGTCGCTAAACAACATGAGACAATGTCAGCACTTAATGAATCATCTCTTAATACGATGAGACTTATTACTTTTATCCACAAAGATGGGGTTCATATTCTTTCTGCAGTTGCGAGAATGGGAAGTGATAAAAGTTACTTAGACAATGCTAGTTCTGGTGGTATATTCTGTGGAATCAATAATAATGGAACGTTAAAATCTACAGCGTACAATTTAAAATTAGACAAATTTGATAAACACCCTAATAGTAGAATTGTATTTAAGGATTATAATATTCCAGGTTATAAAGAATGTTGCGATATTGTTACATCATTGGCTCCAAAATTCTATGGTTTTTCAAGACTTATATCTTGGGATCTAGCTATTGGCATTGATGGTATACCGATGCTAATTGAAGCCAATATGACTTTTGGAGGAGTAGATATACCTCAAATTGCCAACGGACCTTTGTTTGGAGATTTAACAAATGAAGTAATAAAGGAAATCTTTAGCGATAAAAAGAATATATGGTTAAGTAGATTTATTTAAATATGGAACTCATAAATATCACATACAAACAACTTAGAGAAAATAATTACTTATCAGAATATAATGATCAATACGGTTTGGCGGCATTTATTAATGATAATGTAAGAAATACTTTTCTAAGTAGTCCAAATAATGATGATTCTAAAACAGCAATATTGTTGGCTATTGATAATGGTGATATTGTTGGCAGAAGTATTATTTATGAGACACCTATAAAAAATAAAAATCATACGATAAAGGCTCAGTCTTTTGGATCTATTGAAGTTGATAATAGTCAAAGAGGGAAAGGAATTGGCACTTTAATAGCTCGTTTCTCATTGAATAATAATGAATACCCTATATTTTTGTGTTCATTATTATCATCACAGTGTTTATCAATTATGCGAAAGAAAGAGAATAATTGTACAATATTCGATTTCCCAGAATATGTAAAAATTATCAATACAGAATCTGCATTTGCTTGCCGTGGAATAAAAGGGGGGCCATTGAAGATGATGACAATATGTGGAAATTTTATCATTAAAGTTTTAGACATACCTAATAAAATACGATTAAAAAGACTCAAAAAGAAATATTCCATCCGACAAGAGAATATTGTTCCAGAATGGGCTGGTGAAATGTGTTTAAATGATGGTCATAAATATGCAGAATTCCACGATGCAAAATGGCTACAATGGTGCTTAGATCATAATTTATCTGGACATAAAAAAGATATACAATCATTCTACTCCATTCATACTAAAGATGGTAAACCTGTTGGATTTTTTATGACAAAAGAACGTATAAGACAAGACATTACAAAATGTAGAATGATAAACGGAACAATTTGTGAATGGGCATCAATAGATGAGAATCTGAGTGAAACTGATATTAATTTATTAGCATCAAATACTTTTTCAAGAGATTGTTATCGTATTTTAACAGTAACTGATAGTCCTTCAACGGAAAAGGCATTACGCCGAATTGGCTTCATTAAGCATGGTTATATGCAAATGGGATTTAGAGATAAATTAAATCAATTCCCAGATATGAAGGATATGAGGCTATGGAGAATCCGATTTGGATGTTGTAATTCTATTTTGTATTAAAATTATATGGAATCAGTATGTCTTATGACAGAAAGCGCATCATTTATTATCTCTATATAGGATAAATCATAAACCCTAAAACCAACCAAACCCTCCAACGAAATCACATTATCGGTAACAATTTAAAAAGGAGAGATAGTTCTTTATCAGCTGTGAACTTTGAGTTGTGAGCAATTATAGATATGATTCAAAGTTCAGCATCTGTTATAAAGATATGTCTGTTATTGCTGAAATATTTTCCATTACCAATAAATCTTAGATAATATTTGTTATCTTTGTAGGAAAGTAAACATATTGTATATGAATGATCAGCATTTTATAAATAAAATAAAGAAGGTGGCCAAAGAAGTTATACCTTCTGGTGGTCAGTTGTTCATATATGGTTCAAGGGCAAGAGGCGATGCTAATGAGGGTTCGGATT
>SUWT01000064.1 GCA_015061335.1 Lentimicrobiaceae bacterium
TCGTTTGCAAACATCTGATTTATAACAGTAAAAGCTCCTGTATAGTTGATGTCAGCCTTTTCGAAATGAACGCCGAAAGTCTTGTGATTGATAGGATAACCGAAAGTGAAGGCGACGACTTCATTATCAACGAACAACACTCCGCCTTTCACACCAATCTCCTCAGCATGAGTCATGGCAAATAACAAGGCTTGTCGCTCGTTGCCAATATCCTGATGTTTATAATCGTCGTTGTTCTCGTACCATTCGTTTTCTTTCTCGATACAAAGTCTTATCAGTTCCGGCGTCGCCGACTTATATTCCCAGTTAGGATAAGTCTTCTTAAAACGGTTGACGTGATTACGTTTCTGCTGAAACTTGTTACCTTTCAATGTCGCCAAGTCTTCTCTGTTATACACATAATCAAAGCTGTCGCGATTAGGCTCTAAGAGAAGTCGTTCTTTCATCTCATCGCTGAGCTGATTCTCAACGAAATGACAAGCCGCGTGCATCATAAACTTGTTGCCACGAGCATGAGCGTCGTCTATCAACTTATTCACTATCGCATCAGCGTTGCCTTTGCCGATAGGCATCATGTAAATATCGCCATATTGCTGATTATGATAGAAAAGTATCAGAAAATCATCTACGACAGCATATTTCGTGTTGTATAGAAAACGCCACGAGATGAGATTTGAAAAAGAAAGCTCACAATTACAACAATCGTTAGGAAATATGAACGACGTAATTATCTCTTTATCTTCTAATGTAATATCTTTAAAATCAATTTTCAACATAGCGCATTCATACTTGGGGTAAAATCTATTTGAATCATCTGCGAGAAGATCTGAGCCGTCTCCATAGGAGAGTAACCGAGTTCGCCAGCAGCGATGTTGAAAATCAACTCCACTTCTTTCACGTTGATGTCTTTGTCAGCCAAAGCGATAGAAATCAAATATCTCAGCATCGCCTCTCTTGTCTCAGGATTCAATTCAAGCAGTTTCTTGATAGATTCCTTGAAAGTCTCCACCACGTCGCTCTGAGCGATATCTTCCAAATAAGTCTTAGGGAAGATCTCCAAGACCGACAGCTCGCTGAATATCAAGTCGATTTCATTTTCGCTGACATTCTCGTCGCAGTTAGCTATTATCAAGCCGGCTGTTGCGATGAACTTAGCCATATTAGAGTCGAGTTCAGTGTTTCTTACCTTTAATAATATTTCTATTAACTCGTTCATGCCGTTTTCGAGATCCTCCTTACTTGTACCATTCTCGTTGAAGAACACACTTTTAGAGAATTGGTTCAAAGCCTCCACTCTGATAGGATTGATAGGATGTGTCGCGAAGTTGATACCTTTGTCGTTACGGAAGTATTCCAAGCGTTTTTTGTTATCTTCGAGGAAAGCCTCCACTTTCATGTCCATCTTATTGAAATCCAAGCCCGACGACATCTTGAAGAAAGCAGAGATGCAGACGTTGAGGTTCGGCATCGCCATATAGCCGAAGCGGTCGGCGACGAGTTCAGAGAGCTGCTGCCAAAGTCTGATTTTATATTGAAGAGTGATAGGGATAGTAGCGCCATGAGGGAAGACGAAGTTAATGAGTTTCACGAGAGTAGCGTTCTTATTGATGAGGTGACCCATCTCGTGACCGATGACGAAACGTAACTCATCGTCGGTCATAAGCTGAATGAGAGAAGAGTTTACGTTGATGATATTAGGTTCGCCCTCTTCTTGAGAAGCGATGGCGAAAGCATTGACAGAAGGGTCGCCTGTGATATAGAAATCGACAGGCTCTGTAAACTGCAGCGTCTCTTTTATCTCATTGAATATGTTGTAGTAGCGCGACAGCGTGCCTTCTTCCACCTTGAAGCTATGACCTTCGAGCATGCTACGATAATAATTATCCGAGAAAGGAATCTTAGCCATTTTGATGATCTCTTCAACGACATTACCCTGCAAGGCGTTATAAATCTGAGTGCTGAGTTCTACTTCCAACGGAAGACCATATTCTGATATTAGTTTAGCATTATCCATAACATTAAAAATTAATTGGTTAATCACGATTGTAAAGGTACGATTATTTTTTGAAAGACGATAATATTTAAGGAAGAAAAATTTTATGGTTAGGTTTAGAACAGTTGATTAAAGCGTCTGCTTAGACTAGTCTAACAAAAGGTAACAATAATTGTTGAAAAATTTTTTATCGTATTGTTAGATTTGTATCGTTTATTTTTCTAAACTTGCAGTGTTGAAGAAAGTATTAACTAAAACCATAATCACAAAACAGAAATAACGTAGAACCGACATATTATAATTGATAGCATTTGTAGCTGTCCTTGACTCTCAATTTCCACAATCGTCCTCATTTGAGGACAAACACATCAAGGCCGAGTTACCAAATGCCGTATCTGTTACGGCGTGGAATAACTTGTTTAGATGTGTGGGCGTGGAAACCCGAGAGTCAGGCAAGGAATAGGTTCCACGCTGTTTTTTTGTATTTTAGGTGAGTTAATGTTGATAGTTGAAAAGGTAATATTTGTGATAAATAAAATAAAGGATATGGCAGAATTAACAATAGGAACAACAGTAAATCTAAAAAATGGTGGACAATGTAAAGTTGTCAAAGAATTAGGTAGAGGTGGACAAGGAATAGTTTATCAAGTTGATATAAATGGTGTTCAAAAAGCATTGAAATGGTATATCCGTCAACCAAGTGACGATTTCTATAATAACCTATATAATAATGTAAACAATGGTGCTCCAAGTGATGCTTTTATATGGCCTGAATATATAACGCAAAAAGAGAGAGATAGTTTTGGTTATATAATGGAACTTCGTCCAAATGATTATTATGAGTTTGGCAACTATCTATTAGCCAAGAAAACATTCAAATCGTTTAATGCGATGTTGTCTGCAGCAATGAAAATTTGTAATGGATTCAAAATGTTGCATAGACATGGATATAGTTATCAAGATTTAAATGATGGCAACTTCTTTATCAATCCTGAAACAGGAGATGTGTTAATATGTGATAATGATAATGTAATGCCACAAGGCGAAAAATCTGGTATAATGGGTAAGGCAAGATATATGGCTCCAGAAGTTGTTGCAGGAAGTATTCCTGACAAATATAGCGATAGATTTTCTTTGTCGGTTATCTTGTTTATGTTATTCTTTGCAAACCATCCTTTTGAAGGAAAAAGAGTTGTTGCATGTCCTTGCATGACAGAACAGTTTGAAAGAAGATTTTATGGCAGTGAGGCTATTTTTATATATGATCAAGATAATAAGACAAATGAACCAGTACGTGGTATTCATAATAATGTTTTAAGAAGATGGCCTGTATTTCCACAAAGGTTGAAGGATGTTTTTGTACAAGAATTTTCAAAAGAAAGATTAACTAATCCAACTTCGAGAATGATAGAAGATGGCTGGGAACGTATTATTATGCAAGTTAGAGATGAATTGGTGATTTGTCCTAATTGTGGAAGTGAAACATTCGTAAACTCACAAATTTCATCATTTCTATGTATGAATTGCGGAAAAAATATTGATATGTCAAATAGATTGAAAGTGGGTAATAGGATGATTATATTGACAAAAAATACTCCTATTTTTTTAGATAGAGATAATGTACCTGACGCATTAGTAATTTCAAGTCCTAAAAATAACGGGGAATTAGTGATAAAAAATATTTCAAATACATCTTGGTCTGTTGAGACAATTAGTGGCAAAATAAAAACTGTTGTGCCACAAGATATAATGCCAGTTAAAGTTGGCTTAAAAATTAATTTTGGTGCTTTAAATAATGAAAATTTTAGAGGTGAAATTATAAACTTAAAATAATAAATTATGAATGATTTGCTCAATGAAGTTGAGAGCGTTCCTAGAAAAACAATGACGCTCTTTTTTGTGATAGATACGTCTGGTAGTATGGCAGGAAATAAAATAGGTGCAGTTAATGATGCGATTGTTAATGTATTACCTATGTTAAATGATATTTCAGATTCAAATGCTGATGCTGAAATTAAAGTTGCGGCATTAGAGTTTTCTAATGGATGTCAATGGCTGTACTCTGAACCAAAACTTGCAAACGAATTTATATGGCAAGATGTTACAGCTAGCGGTTTAACTTCACTTGGCTGCGCTTGTTCAGAGCTAGCATCCAAATTGTCCAGAAATGGATATATGAAATCTGCAAGCGGTTCATATGCACCAGCAATTATTTTATTGTCAGATGGAGGACCTACTGACAATTACAAAAGCGGACTGTCTAAACTACAATCCAATAGATGGTTTAATAGCGCAATAAAAGTTGCTATAGCTATTGGTGAAGATGCTGACAAAGAGGTCCTCAAAGATTTTACTGGTAATATAGAATCTGTTTTTACAGTTCACAATATAGATGCTCTTAAACAGATAATAAGAATTGTTGCTATTACATCTTCACAAATTGGTAGCAAAAGTAGTTCTACTGGGGATTCAACAAAACAGGATCAAGTAATTGAAGAAATAAAGAATGACATTGAAAATATAAATGGAGCAGAATCAGCAAACAATATTGATAGCAATACATATGATGATTGGGATTAACCGCTATATAAATTGGTAGGCTATATAAATTGGGTAAATTATGAAACATTTTAGTTTTTCTTGTCAAGGAGAAAGTCATAAATTAACAGACAAACCTTGTCAAGATAGTTCATCTAGTTATAGCATAGACGATGTGTCTATTGCTATAGTATGTGACGGACATGGTGGAGAACGTTATTTTAGGAGTGATGTTGGCGCTCGTTGTTGTGTTCGAATAACAGAAGAAGCAATAAAACAATTTGTAGCGTGTGTTGATAAAAATTTATTTACAGGCAAGCAATTCACACAAAGAAAAGCTCTCAGTGAAAGCGATTCATTGGATAAATTGAATGATGTTGACAAAGCGTTAAGACAGTTGTTTTCTTCAATTATATTTGCATGGAATAATGAAATTGAACAATATACAAACGAATATCCTCCTACGGAAGATGAGATTAAAAAGGTGGAACCTAAATATATTGAAGCACTCACAAACAAGGTGTCTTTGGAAAAAATATATGGATGCACATTGATGGCGTATGTTCATACCAAAGATTATTGGTTTGCTTTTCATATAGGAGATGGCAAGTGTATATCTTTACATAATGACGAACCTAATATATGGAAAGAGCCTATACCATGGGATGAGAGATGTTTTCTTAACAAAACGACTTCAATATGTGATTCAGCAGCCTTAGATGAATTCCGCTATTGTTATCAGGGTGATGGCAAATATCCTGCTACAATATTTTTGGGTTCGGATGGTATGGATGATAGTTTCGGACCTGTAGAAAATTTAGTTGATTTCTATATGGAAGTGTCAAAATTATTGGCAAAGGGTAATGATGACAAAGCCATGCAGGAAGTAAGAGAAACACTTCCGATATTGAGTAAAAAAGGAAGTCAAGACGACATGTCTCTTGCGTATGTATATGACTTGAATGCATTAATAGATTTGATACCTAAGATTTTATTGTATCAAATAGATATTTTAGAAAATAAAATCTCCAATCTTAAAAACAAGATTGTTGAACTAAAAAAACGTTCAGAATTAATATCTAATTCTGATGAGCAGAAAGATATAATAGAACGTAATTATGCAATTAAAGATATTGAGAGATATTTCAATGAAATAAAAAGTATAAATAATAAGCTTAATCGTCGTAAAGAGGAATATAATCAAATTAAGCCAGGAACCTATACTATTGGAAATGATATTACAATTGATGTAGAAGCAGATGGCAGAAAAAATAAATCAAATAATGTAATTTCTGATAATAACAAAACAGACACGAAGAACAAAACGAAGAAAAAGAAAAACAAAAAGAAACACAAAAAGAATAAGAAAAAATAATATTCTATGTTTGAAAGATTAAAGAATATAAAATTTTTTTTTCATTCTCTTTTTGCCAAAGGAAGGGGAGAATCTGGTAATTCCAATGTACAGTCAGATTCTCCACGTAATAGCGAGAAAAACAATAAATCTTCCGAAATCAAACGAATAGAAGATAAAAAAATATTATTAAGAGAACGTATTAAGAAATATTATAAATCATCGGTTTTTAGCCTTAACTTAACATCAAATGATGTTGGTAGAAGAACTGATGATCTAAAAAGAGATTTCAATGAACATTTAAATCGACAAGATAATTTCACTTTTTATGAGACTGTCACACCACAAAACATAACGGTTTCAAGGAATCTGTTTAAAAGGAATAATTTGGGAAAAGTACGTTCTATGATGAGTATGTATACATCTCGCAAAAATTCTGTTGTATGTACCGAATGGGATAAATTGAACTCTTACCAGTTGGATCTTTTCCTAAGGACTCATAAAGTATTGGATAGGAGAAATATTTTAGCGGCAAAAGAACTTATGGAAGAAATTGGTCGTAATTTATCTTCTCCAGTGAGTATAGCTGAAAAAACTGCTTTGAAAATTGCGGAGGATCGTATTGCTAAACTGGAGAAAGAAAGAAAAATACAATTAGAAAAAATACAAAAGAGAAAATTCAAAGATAACTTTAGAAAGTCAAAGTCATGATGTTAATAATAGCTATAATTGCGGTAATTATTGTAGTAGTTATACAATTACTATATTTCTTTAAAACCAGAAAAGAAATTATACAATTGAAATATATTTTTCCAGATGTTAACAACTACATAAGTATTGTTGAATGTTCATTTGTACCGTCAATGTTAAATGACCAAAGTCTAAAATCAAAAATGGCAAAACTGCCACCAAAGAAAGATGAGCAATATAATGAAAATGGAGAAGAATATTTTACGGTTTCTCTCTTGAAAATTAGTAAAGAACATAGAAGAGAGTATCCGATATTAGCAGAAATTATAGATAAGACAAACGTTTATCTATGTAAAAATCATGGTACAACTGCTGATTTAGAAATATTAAAGGATATATGTGAAGAAAAAATAACAACATTAGAATCATCAATACAGAATTCATTGAATGTTCCATTATATTGTGGCCTCGCAGGAACATTTGTTGGTATCATAGTTGGTTTGTGGGGCATTGACTTAGATGCAATGTTTAGAACAAGCATTGATGTTGCAAATATAGAAGTTGATAATATTGATTTAAAAGGTATTGAAGATTTATTAAAAGGTGTGATATGTGCTATGTTTGCAAGCTTGGCAGGTTTAATAATGACTGTTAAAAATACAGCTATTTCTATTCATATACCTATTAGATCATTGGATATGCCATCTTTTAAAGATGCATCAAGAACGGCTGATGAACAAAAAGATATATATTATGATTTTATTCGTAGAGAACTAATGCCTATACTTGCACATAGCATGGCTTCAAGTTTAAATTCGTTGCGTAATGTTCTAGGACATTTCGTAGATAATTTTGGCACTAAATTAAATGATTATGCAGATACCGCTGGACTTTTGAACGATAACTTGGATAAGCAACAAGAAATGCTAGAAGCGATAAATAAACTTAACTTGGTTAAAACTGCATCTAAGGTTTCTGAGATATTTTTAACGCTTAAAGATTCTTCAGATTCTTTGAATGTATTTTATCAATATCAGCAACAACTCAATTCGACCATAACTGCTGTTACTTCTGTAGTATCTGGAATTAATAGTGCTGTTAATAATATTGGACAGGTTTTGAATAAATTCGACAATTTGGCGGTAGGATTAGATCTCGTTCTTGAAGGTCAACATAATTCAAATGAATTACAACAACAATTTAGAGAGTCGTTGGAAACACACTTCCCTAAAGGTGATGAAGGTAGAGAATTATGGAGAAAAGAATTTGATATACTTATGGAGGATGCTCAAAATGTATCTAAAGAATTATCAAATCAACTTTCTGTTTCAACACAATATGTTCAGAATTTTGTATCTAACAACAAAGACTTTTTCGACTCATTTTCCCATATGCGAGATATTATTACAGCCTTAACTCAATATGCAGACCGCCAATCACAATGCTATAATGATTTACGTGCCGAAATTATTGGTCTAAGAAGTGATTTTAAAGGTTCAAAGATAGAAACCAATGAATTGCATAAGAGTACTTTAGAAGCTATCAAAACCATGAATTCTATTTTACAAGCAATTAAACAGCAATAATTATGTCAAGAAAAATAAAGAAAGTAACTGATTCATTTTGGCTTAGTTATTCTGACTTATTAACAAGTCTATTTTTTATCATGTTGGTTTTGTTTGTTATATGTTTGGTTAGAATGAAGATAAGTCAGGGTAATCTAGTTGGTAAAATTGAATATTATGAACACATTTTACAATTGGAAAATCAATTCAAGGAATTAAGTGCATCAAACTCCCTATCATATAATGAGGATAATAAAACATTTATTGCTAAAGACTTAATAGGAATTGAAATATTTAAACCTGATTCGGCAATAATTAAAAATGAGTATTTGAATATAGTTGATAAGGTTGGAAAAGATTTAGAGAATCTATTAAAAAAACTTAATGATGTTAATCCAGATTTCTGCTACCTTCTTGTTATAGAAGGATATTCTGCAAACAATGGACGTAAAAGCATGAGTATGGATAGGTCTTATAATTACAAATTAAGTTATGAGAGAGCATTGGCATTGTATAACAGATGGAGGATTCATGGGAAAATTGATTTGAGGAAATATAATACAGAAATATTAATTTGTGGTAGTGGTTTAAATGGAATTAATAGAGATGTAAGGATAGAAGAGAATAATAAACGTTTTGTAATACAAATACTTCCTAAAATAAGCAGATTTGAGGTTGATGAGATTGTGTATAAGGTACAAATAGAATGCATGAGTACAAAAATTAATAATCCTGGATTATATTATTCTGAATTGGAAAATGTAGATTATTATGAGAATAACGGACAGTATTATTATACAAGTGGTTCTTTTACCACAAAGGAAGAAGCTGATCTACATTGTCAGAGAGTTAAAAATAAAGGTTATATAGACGCCTTTGTTATTCCTTTCAAAAATGGTAAAAGAATGAGTAATTAATTTAATTATTAAATAACTACACTATGGACTTACATTTAGCATTGAAAAACATCATACAGACAGAAGGTAAAGATATTATAAAAGACTCAAAAATAATTCATATATTGAATGATTTTAATGCTTTTCAAAATATTCCAGCTTCGAAATATATCTTGAGGGCAATTATTACGGATGGTTACTCAAAAATGATTCTTGGTTTAAGCAAATGGGACGGAAAAGCTGATGCAATGGTTCAGAAGTTTGCTAATAGTACAGGGTTTGTAATCACTTCGGTTGAGCATATTTTTCGTTCTCTGGCTTTTGGATTAGGATTTATAAATGATATTAATGGTAATAATAATACTAAAACAAACAACTCTTCAAAGTCTAATAACGTTCAAACACAACAAAACGTAATGGGATGGAGACATAATATGACTAAAGATGAAAAAGAAAATTATTTGCTAAGTCTTGTAGAGTTTAATCGAGAGATGGAAAATAAAATAGGAGTATGTACAAAAAATCTATCATGCAATATCATTTCATCTAAGGAATTTACTTTTTTTGTAGAAATTAAGAAAAATAATTATAAGCAAAATACTTATGCATCGCTTCGTATAGTAATATATGATGTAAATGGCAAAATAAAGATTAATGATTTTTTAGGTTTTTTAAATGACAATAACCCTTCTTTATGTATAAGTGATTGTTATATCGAATTTCCAATAAAACAAATAGGGAAAATATATATATACTGGGAGTAAGATAATGGCTAATTGTAAATATTGTGGAAATGAAGCAGGCTTTTTGTCTCGTTCTCATAAAGCTTGTGAAGAAAAACATAATTTTGGCATACAGGGATTGACCAGTATGCTGAATAAATATTTTCAGGGCTTGATTTCAGCTGCAAAAATGGGACAAAATATAAGGCTGAACAAAGGTGCTTATTTCTTGAAAGATGATGACATTGCTTTTGTGGCTTCTAAAGCTATTGCTGATTTTAGCGCAAGTTTACGATTGCCTTATACGACACAAATTGTTACTAAGATATCTGACTTTATAAAAAATATAGGAATAAGTTACCAAAAACTTAATGAAAATGGTGTGATGGATGAATTGGGGCAAAAACTTATGCAAGGATACCTTGTTGATTATTTTACAGTAGGTGCTCCAATGACCCAAATAAACCAAAATATATTGATTTTAAATAATGTTATACCTCTTACAGGACAGCAACAAGTAGATGCTCATATAAGTGTGTTAAACAAAGCAGCATCAAATTTTATGAAAAACGGATATATCTCTGATAGTGAAGAAAAATTGATTAATTCGTATTCTTCATATTTGGGATTGTCACTTAATAATTTGCCAAGTAAATTTGCTAACACCAATTTGGAAAAAGTAAGTCAAACGATAATACTTAACAATGTCAGGAAAGGGGTGTTTCCTCAAAATAATATTTCGGTGCCAGTATTGTTGGGACGTGGAGAACATCCCTTGTGGGTATATCATGATGTAATAATGCTTCAAGAGAAAGTGCGAAAAGAATATAGAGGTAGGAATGGTGGATTTAGTTTTAGAATTATGAAAGGTGTAACATATAGGACAGGACAGTTTAGAGGTCATCCTATAGAATATAGTTATATGGAGCATATTGGAGTGGGTTCTCTTGTAGTAACAGACAAACATTTGTATTTCCACTGTCCGACAGCTAGTATTAAGATTTCATTTACTAAATTGATAGGTGTTTCCCCGTATTCAGATGCTTTAGAGATTCATAAAGATGAAGCAAAACCTAAGCGGATAGTATTTAAGGGATTAGATAGTTGGTTTATTATGAATTTATTGTCTATATAAAGATTATATAAATTATTTTGTAAAATATAAATATAAATATAAAATGGCCAAATTAAGTAAAGATGCTTTTGCTGTAATGGCAATATGTGGTAAGAGTAGAGAACACTTCGGTATTACAGTTGATTCTCGTCAAGGAAAATACATATTTTGTTGGGGGTTTAAGATAAAGGAAGGACAAGCTCGCCGAGAAGGTTATGACACAAAATCAGTTCATGGCTCAATTGATTTTGATGACGATTATAATGGTTGCCCTTATTGCGGTGCAAGAGGTTTTTATATCTGTGGAACATGCGGAAAAATAGTTTGCTATAAAGGAGAGTCATTTGTAACGTGTCCAAATTGCGGTGTTGGGAGCACTGTTTTTGCGGCAGAGACCTTTGATATTTCAGGAGGAGGATTTTAATGACTTATTTTGATAGTATTAAACTTATGAAACACCTCAAACTCATTCTTTCACTCTTATTCTTGTTGTGCCTTGCACCTATGCCGTACGGCTTTTATTCTTTGATAAGATTCGTGGCAATGATAGCGTTTGCAATCTATGCGTATGTTTATTACGAAAAGAAAAGCAATGAGTTGGCAATAGCATTTCTGTCGTTAGCAGTGCTTTTTCAACCGTTGTTGCCAATCTATCTTGGCAGAATATTATGGAATATTATTGATGTTGGAGTTGCGATATTTTTAATAGTTTTGTACGTCAAAGAGAATTATAAGAAAAAATAATCCATTATGAAAACTCTTCTCAAAATATTAGCACTTGCTGTTTGTATTCCGTTGTTTATATCGGCAAAACCAATGGATTCTCATGATACTGAGAGTTACACAATCTATAAAATCTACGAAAAGATAGAATTAGACAACGGCGCTAAAGTCATTGATAGTTGGGGTAATATAGAAGAAGCAAAAGCTGTTTTAGTACCGACGGAAATAGACTGTGGTAGATATAGCGTCGAGATAACACGCATCAGCAGTAACTTCTATCAAATATGTGGGACATCACTTTATATCGAAACTAAATACTGTTACGAATACGCCACCCGAGAAGAAGTGCTGCTAAATGTCACCTCAACCTACGGCTACAACCTCGGCGATGTTTTATTCTTTGAATGACGACTTCCTCCGTACCAAGTCCGTATCAAGTCCACAGAATGACAAAAGACTAAACTCAAAAGGGTAGAGGCTCCTACCAAGTTCCTGTCATCTTCTTGTCAAGTTCCTGTTTAGTTCCTGTTTAGTTCGTAAAAGATACGCGCCGATCCTCGCGATACGTGGAGAAAAAATCATTAGCGTAATTTCGTGTCAATTCGCGGACAAGATATTTCCTGCCAATCTGTGCAAGTTCGTGACATAAGTATGCATGTTTACGATAATACAAAGCATATATGTTAATCCATTTTAAGAAAAAATCTTAAAGAATTACATAAAAATGAGAATTGTTCTGAAAGTAAATAAATATTAACTAAAAATATTTGGAAGATAACAAAGAAGGGTTTAGTTTTGCATCACTTTTTAAATTAAACACCAAATATTTATGAAAATTAAACAACTGTACGGGGAAGATTCTGCCTGCGATTTCAAAGAATCTGTAG
>SUWT01000065.1 GCA_015061335.1 Lentimicrobiaceae bacterium
GTCCTCATGCCGCCTCGACTAAATAGCGTTAAGAAATTATGATGATGAAGCGTTAAGAACAAAAAGCTGTCTGAGCGAAGCGAGTTCTTTTTGTTTAGCGTAAGAATCATAATTTTAGCGGATTTAATCGCAGCGGCGAGCTTTTCTGTTTCTCTTTTTGCGGCAAAAAAGAGAAAAATTAACTTAACCTTTACTTCATTTTTTTGTTTGATGTTTAATTCAATTAGGAATTAGGAGTTAGGAATTAGGAATTATAGACATTAAAAACAAAATATATGAAAACGCCAAACTTTATATTACTATCAATCACGACTTTAAGTATGATGTTTCTTTTCAGTTGTGATAATAAAGGAAAGAAAACGGCTACCGCAGAGATTCCTAAGATTAGCGTCGCGAAACCTTACGTGATGCCGATTGTCTTGCATAAAGATTATCCCGGCTATCTGCAGGCGAGCAACATTATCAATGTCGTGGGACGTGTCAGCGGCTACGTCACGAAACAGAATTTCAGCTCGGGACAATATGTCAATGCCGGAGATTTGCTTTACATCATCGATCCTTCCATATATGAAAATCAGGTAAATCAGGCGAAGGCGAACCTTCATTCCGCAGAAGCGAGCTTGGATTATTATGAAAACAATTACAACAGAATGCTTGAAGCTTCCAAGAGCGACGCTATCAGTCAGATCGACTTGATACAGGCGGAGACGAATGTGCGTACCGCGAAGGCTAATGTGGAAAACGCAAAAGCCGCATTGAAGACAGCTGAAAAGACGCTAAGTTATTGTTACATAAAAGCTCCGATTCCAGGTAATGTATCAACGAGCGGTGCCAGCGAAGGAGAATATGTCGATGGTTCCGCCTCGCCTATTTTATTGACTACAATATATAACAACAATCCGATGTTCGCTTATTTCAACATAGAAGACAATCAATATCTTGCGATGAAAGTAGCGTCAAAAGATTGGGATTCGCCTTTGCCTAAGAAGGTGTATATCAATATGCAGGAGGGCATGTTTCCAAAGATTGAGGCGACACCTAATTATATATCGCCTTACGTGAATTTAAAGACCGGCACTTTGATGCTGAGAGCTGTCTTCGACAATGACAACAGCGACCTTAAAAGCGGCATGTATTGCACGGTTTCTTTGCCTTACGGCGAAAACGAAAATGCCGTTTTAATCCCTGACGCTTCCACCGGAACTGACCAGTTAGGAAGATATGTTTATGTCGTAGATAAAAACAACGAAGTGTCTTACAGGCACATAGAAGTCGGCGAGATTATCAACGACAGTCTCATCCACGTCACCGCAGGATTGTCGCCTGACGAGAGATTTGTTACAAAAGCCTTGTTGAAAGTCAGGGTGGGAATGAAAGTCGAACCTATAAATCAATGATGCCATGTTTACGAAATTCTTTATCGACAGACCGATATTTTCCACCGTCATCGCCATCGTTATCGTCATTGCCGGATTAGTGACATTAAGGACCTTACCTGTAGCGCAATATCCCGACATCACGCCTCCAACTGTCATGGTATCAGCGTATTATCCTGGAGCAAGTGCTGAGACAGTAGCGCAGACCGTCGGCGTTCCTATCGAGCAACAGGTCAACGGCGTGGAAAATATGATGTATATGAGTTCTAGTTCATCGAGCGACGGAGAATATTCATTGACAGTGACTTTCGAGTTGGGAACCGACATCGATGAAGCTGCAGTCATGGTGCAGAACAGAGTCAATCTTGCGGAAGCAAATCTTCCTTCTTCAGTGAAACAACAAGGCGTAAGCGTATTGAAAAGAAGTCCTAACCAACTGATGTTCATAGTTTTGGACAGCGATTTAGAACAATATGACGGCTTATTTCTCGCCAACTATGCCAATATCAATATCGTCAATGAATTGGCACGTCTCAAAGGTGTCGGCGACGTTCACGTTTTCGGAGCTTCCGACTACGCCATGCGAGTCTGGCTCGACCCAGAGATAATGAGAATCAGAGACATCACTCCCGATGAGGTGCTTTCCATGATTAAAGCGCAGAACATGGAAGTCTCTGCCGGTGCCGTCGGCGCTCCTCCTACATCAAGCGACATGGCATTCCAATACAGTATCAGCACCAAAGGAAGATTAGTCGATGTTTCTGAGTTCGGAAATATCATCATACGTACTTTGGATAATGGTGAATATCTGCGACTTAAAGACATCGCGAGGATTGAATTAGGTTCACAATCTTATTCCGTCACTACGACTATGAAAGGTGAAGAAATCGCTGCTATCGGTATCAACCAGATGCCAGGATCTAACGCTTTGGATGTCGCAAAAGAAGTGAAAGCAAAAGTCAAAGAGCTGCAACAGTTTCTTCCTGAAGGCATCAATATGGAAATCGTGATGGATAACACAAAATACGTCACAGCTTCTATTGATGAAGTCTTGGTAACGATAGCAGAAACGACATTACTCGTTATCTTGGTGATGTTCTTGTTCTTACAAAACTTCCGCGCCGTCATCATTCCCGCATTGACGATACCGATTTCATTATTAGGAACATTCGCCGTGATGCGACTTCTCGGATTCTCCATAAATTTATTAACATTATTCGGATTGGTATTGGCAATAGCGATTGTCGTTGACGATGCCATCGTGGTGGTTGAAAACGCCTCGCGACTGATAGAGATGAA
Organism: Lentimicrobiaceae bacterium; assembly: GCA_015061335.1. GTDB lineage: Bacteria > Bacteroidota > Bacteroidia > Bacteroidales > F082 > Limimorpha. The sequence continues at coordinate 2,676 of SUWT01000065.1, forward strand.
GAAACGAAAATATATCAATTCTGACAAATCAGAAATGGAAATCCGCAGAGAAGCCGTGACGGAAGCCATGAAAGAGATACAAGGTCCGGTAATAAGTATCGTTTTGGTATTGTTAGCAGTATTCATTCCGACAGCATTCATAGGAGGAATCACGGGAGAACTATACAAACAATTCGCACTCACAATCGCCACTGCCACAGTGATTTCCGGAATAATATCACTCGTTTTCACACCAGCGATGTGCGTGCTTTTCCTCAAAGAAGAGAAATGGAGTCTCAAATGGTTCAACAAATTCTATGACAAGACATTAGGACTTTACATCAGAATAGTGAAATCATTTTTAAGAAAACCGGCAATTGCATTGACATCATTCGTAATCATCTCAGCCATAACGATGTACGTCTTCATAAAATTACCTAATGAATTCTTACCGGAAGAAGACTTAGGATATTTCTTGGTGACGGTACAACTGCCTAATTCCGCAAGTTTAGAAAGAACGGAGAAAGTCACGGAAGAACTTTCAAAAAGATTAGATAAATATCCCGAGATTGATACATATTTGGTTATCAACGGATTTTCGTTTGTGAAAGGCGGCAATAGTTCCAACGAAGCGAGTATGTTCGTGATGCTGAAAGACTGGGACGAACGTAAAGGCAAAGGCGAATCTGCTATGGCATTGATTGACAAGATAAATATGGAAGCTAATGATATTGAAGAAGCCAACATCTATGCCGTCAATCCGCCTTCCATTCCAGGATTAGGATCTTCTGGAGGATTGGCATTCGTACTCGAAGACCGTAACAACTTAGGAACTACAGAGTTAGAAAATGCCGTCGCGACATTGATGGACAATTATCACAAAGAACCGGCGTTGATGTATCTGCAAAATCAGTTTCAAGGCAATAGTCCGCAATATTTCTTAAACATCAACCGTGACAAAATCGGAATGATGGGATTGCAAGTAAATCAAGTCTTTGACGCATTGTCGTCATATATGGGATCCACTTTTGCCAACGACTTCGTGAAGTTCAATAATATTTATCAAGTCATCATACAAGCCAATCCCGGTAACAGAAACGTTATCAGCGACATTTTGAAGTTAAGCGTAGAAAATCCTAATGGCGAGATGGTTCCGTTTTCAGCATTCTGCAACATTGAGGAAAAGATGGGACAGACCCAGATAAACCGTTACAACCTCTACCCTGCCGCAAATATTATGGCAGTAGCGAATGAAGGTTACAGCAGTTCTGAGGCGATGACAGCTTTAGAAAATCTCACCGAAGACATGTTAGGAAACAATTTCGGTTATGAATGGACATCCGTCGCCTATCAAGAAAAACTATCAAGTTCAAGTGTGACAATGATTTTCGTCCTTGCGATAATATTGGTACTCTTAGTTTTAGCTGCGATGTACGAAAGCTGGACAAATCCTTTCGCCGTAATATTAAGCGTGCCCTTAGCCTTGTTAGGAGTCATTGCAGGTTGTATCGTGATGTCGTTGCCTATAAGTATTTACTCGCAAATCGGCATCATATTATTGATTGCCTTATCGGCGAAGAACGCCATCTTGATTGTAGAGTTCGCCGTCGAATACAGAGCGAAAGGCATGAGTATCAAAGAGGCTGCCATTGAAGCGGGACGCGTAAGGTTGAGACCTATCTTGATGACATCCTTAGCTTTTGTGCTCGGCGTGATGCCGTTGATGTTTGCGAGCGGTGCCGGCGCCGAAGCACGTATAGCACTCGGCACAGCAGTAGTATTCGGAATGTTCTCGAACACCATATTTGGAACTTTATTCGTGCCGAATTTCTACGTAGTAACGGAAAGCTTACAGGAGAGAAGTCGAAGAGTCAAGAAGACTTAAGTATGACTCCACGTATCGCAAGAATTTACACTTATCTATTTACTTTCCAACTAATATCTGTTATTATTACACGAATAATCATAAGGGCGTGATAATGAGTCGCGTCCTTTTGGTTATTTTCAACATTCATCACATTTAACAATTATTTTTCAAATTATTAACAGACTTTGTTAAAATACGTTAAGGGATGGAATATTCTTTTATAGAACTCCGCCTTGTTTTCCAACGACATAGGATAAGCTCTTGACGATGATGGCATTCTCCAGAATGATATTCTGCGACCTTCAAAAATTATTTCGGACTTCTCTCCCACTTTCGGTTCTTCACATTGGAAAATATCTACGATAATATCAGTGGCTTTCTGTCCTGTCGTGATGATGTTTTCACATTGAGGAATTTTTCTTAATAACGCCTTGACATCGGTCTGCTTCACGACTTCAAGAAATTTATCGGAAGCGTTGTCTTTCAAACGTATAACTTCAGAAGCCGTATCATACAAAGCGATTCCTTTCATTTTGCAGAAATCAACAATCTTATCTTTGTCGAATTGTTTCTTGTCATTTATCTCGAAATGATGTCTGTCGTCAAAGAAGATAAATCCCATGATGCGCCACATGTCGTTGATCCAGTTAGGATAGAAAAACTCCATCGACCATTTCTCCTTTTTCGGAGGAAAACTGCCGAGCATGAGATATTTTGCGTTTGCCAGAAGAAACGGCCGCAATGGATGGGATTCGATGTTATTGATGCTCATATATAAAAGTCAACAAATTGGTAACAAAAATAATAATTTATCATTATATAATACAATATAGCATTTCATTTTTAGTTTATTTACAAAACCATTACACTATGAAAGATAAAATGAAGAAACATCTCTCCATAATATTTTGGACAATAACGGTAGTTATAATTATTACCGCCTTACCTGTTATAGCTTCTCTTGCATATATTTTGATTAATGGATTCACAGATTATTCATTCCAAAAGAAATATATGGCATATAAGCTAAACAGAATCCCCAATGTAGAAGTAATCAGTATTAGTGGAAATGAAGATATTGAATTGGAAGAAATATACGCCGAAATAAAAGTCGGGAATAATCATGAAGTTGTTTTAAACAATTTAAGCAAAGATGTCTTCGATTATCCTAGAAACGTGTATATCGGAGAACTTAATGGATATATATTCATGTCATTTTTTTCAGAAAAAATTTATTATCCACATCTGAACATTGGAACAGAAAGCCTTGTCGGCAAAGAACTAGGACTATTTTTCAAAAGTCCGAGAAATGTCACCAATAACATTGATAAAATTAATGATTTTATTAACAATCTCAACAAATATCCAGAAATTAATTACTTCTGTGACACAGCTTCAAAAACAGAGATGTATCTTTGCGTTATAGATAAAAGCCACGATATTTTCTCTTTACCATTACCACAACGCATCAAGATTAAAGAGGGGATATACAAGTCATTAAAATGGAAATATTAACAATTCTTAACACTTCTCTCCTACTTTCATTAACATTTACGTTAAAAATTGTTAATGGCGGAATATTCGTTCTGATAAAAATTTGATCTTCAGAAAATCTTTCTGTAGTTACAATATGCGTCGTATTGTTGGAATTGTTCCTGCTCGCCATCATACAGCATAGCGGTGGAGACGATTCTGTCGCCCATTATTTTTTGAAGATAATGCAGTCCTTCAAAATAGTCAGTCCTGTATGTTTTAGAGGATTTTATCTCGTATGCTTTCAATTTATTGTCAGGCGTCAATTGCAGAAGATCGACTTCATGCTGTCCTTGATCACGATAGAAATATAGGTCTGCTCGCTCTACACGATTGTACGAGTATTTATAGAAATCGTTGATTATCATATTCTCGAACAAATTGCCTCTTAATGGATGTATCGACAATTGTTCTTCTGAACGTATCCCCATCAGCCATGATGCTAAACCCGTGTCGTAGAAATAAATCTTCGGTGTCTTTGTCAGACGTTTTCCTATATTGGCATAATACGGTTGCAAACGATAAATGATATACGATGCCTCCAAAATGCTCAGCCACGATTGTATTGTCGGCACACTTACACCCGTTTCTACAGCTAATGCCGAGGCGTTACATTCTGTTCCGATACGACCTGCACAAAGACGTATGAATGTATTGAACTGAGTAAGATCCTTGATGTTAATCATACTTCTCAAATCGCGTTCTACGTATGTTGTGTAATAATTGGAAAACAACAGACTACGAGCTTCATCATCGGTCTGCCAAATTGCAGGATATCCTCCTCTGATAATACGAGAATCGGTTGTTGCCTCAGGATAAACATTATCAATTTCCTGTGTGGATAATGGAAGTAATGTCATGACTGCTGTACGACCTGCCATCGACTGTGAAGCCTGCTGCATCAATGTGAAATTGGCACTTCCTGTGACTATATATTTACGTCTTTTGTCGCCAGAGAAGTTCTGTTCGTCAACTAAAACTTGCAAGTATGAAAACACTTCCGGAAAACGCTGGGCTTCATCTATAATCATACCTTCATCATGTTTTGTCAGAAACGCTTTCGGGTCTTGACGGAATGCCGATAAGGTTGCAATATCTTCAAAATTGTAATACGGAAGCTCCGCAAACAATTCTCTGCACAAAGTCGTCTTTCCAGATTGACGCGGTCCAGTAAGTGTCAATACGGAAAAATAACGAAATATATTCTTTATTGATAATAATAATTCTCTATTTATCAAATGCTTATCCATAATCTTGACAAATTTAAAGTTACACTTTAATATTGCAAATATAATAAAATTATTACCGATAAAATATATTCTAACAAAAAATTATTTTTTATTCAAAAAGTGTTGTTCATAGACATATATTAACAGATTTTGTTAATATACATTAAGAAATAGAAAGATAATTTTCCAATATGTCTCGATGTGGTACTGAAGTATCAGCGTGGAGTTTTTAATATTAATCTTCTTTAACTTTATGAACCAGCACCTTATCAATTCTTGCAGCATCCATATCCATGATTTCAAAAGTAAAATCATGCCATCTTACCTTCTGTCCTTCTTGCGGAATCTCTTCAAGTATATCTATTATCAAGCCACTGATAGTGTTAAAGTTAATATCGTCATCAAACATATACTCTTTATCGAAATAAGCAAGAAAATCATAGAAAGAATAACGTCCGTCAATAATAAAAGTTCCGTCCTCTCTCTCGATAATATCGGCGAGTTCATCTTCTTCAAGCATCTCACCCACAATAGCTTCCATAATATCTTTAAGAGAAACGATACCGACAACACAACCAAATTCATCAGTGATTAGAGCCGACTTTATCCTTTCTTTCTTAAAAAACTCCAATGCCTTGTTAAGGTTCATATTCTCAGGAAGATAGAAAGCCTTTGTCACAATATTTTTCAATGAGAAATCATCTTTCTGAACAGCGACAAAAAGCGATTTAAGATTAACGAAGCCAACAATATTATCCAATTTGCCTGACACCACAGGATAAGTATTGTAAAGATTACCTTCAATCTTTCTTATCAAAGTTTCTTTATTATCATTAATATCAATTGTCACGAGTTCGGAGCGATGCGTCATAATAGAAGAAATCTTTCTATCGCCGAGGTCGAATACACGTTCAACTATATCATGCTCAGCCTCATCGAGTTCGCCATCATTCAACGACTCTTTCATCATAGCCTTTATTTCTTCCTCCGTAACGGGACTATCTTTCGTCTTGTTTAGTCCTAAGATATTAGAAATCAATGCAGAGCTCTTTGCCAAAATCCACACTAAAGGATAAGTCAACTTAGAAAGGAACATCATAGGTTTTGCGATAAACTTGGCTATAGACTCAGCCTTTGCCATACCGAGACGCTTAGGCACTAGTTCGCCTATGACGAGAGTCAAGTAAGTGACTAATATGACGATAAGAGCTTTAGAAATCAGATATGCGTATGGCGACAAGAAAGATATTTTCGCGACATAGATGGAAAGGTCTGCGGCGAAAGCCTCACCGGAGAAGAGACCTGTCAAGATTCCTATCAATGTTATTCCGATTTGTAGCGTCGAGAAGAAATTGTCGGGATTATCAGCGAGTTCGAGAGCCGCCTTAGCACTCTTGCTGCCTTTCTTGGCATCAGTTTCCAACTTCGACTTACGAGCCGACACCACAGCCATCTCCGACATAGAAAGGAAGCCGTTCACAAGGATAAGAATAATGATAATTATGATTTCCATTACAAATACATTGTTAATTTTTTAACACTCAACGAAAAAGATTGTTTTTTATTGTAAAGGTAAAATAATAGTTTTAAGTATTGTCACATTTAACAATTATTTTTCAAATTATTATCAAACTTTGTTAAAATACATTAATAAATGTATCATATCCATTTAATAATCAATTAAACGACAGATTGTTAATTGTTAATTGTTAATTGTTAATTGTTTTTATTGAGAAATAATATAATTACATTGAAGCTCATATAATAATACCATCTATCTTATGTTATCTCATAAAAATCTTAAAACAACCAACAATGAGCACAATAGAATTAAAAAATCACGGTGACAGAAAAAAGTTATTGAGTCACATTCGTAATCTGGTGGCTTTATCTTATGCCGATGGAAAATTTTCTGATGAAGAAAGACAATATGTCGCCAATGTTGCAAACGAAGCAGGACTGACAGCTGAAGAAATGAAACAGATCATCGATGATCCCGAGAGCATCAGATTTATCATGCCTGCAAACGAGATCGAAAAAATCGAGCATCTTTATGACCTGATTCTCTTGATGATGATAGACGGTGACCTCAACGAAAATGAGATAATTTTCTGTAGGGCGATGGCAATAAAAATGAAGATACCGTATCAGGTTGTTGATGAAATGGTTGCCAAAATAATCGAATTCATCACTAATAATTTCTATCTCGAAGATGTCATTGAAGAATTAATAAAAACATCAGAGACTTAACAACACCAACAACAAGCATTCAAATTATTCAAAGCACTCAGTTCCCCATCTGAGTGCTTTTTATTTATGTACATTAAAAACACCATTATTTTCCTCTCTCCGCCATCAGGATTTTTATTTCGTTCTCATTGATTCCTACCATAGCTTCGCCGAGGTCTTCGCTCAGTTCTGCCAATACATCAGGACTGTTGTAGTTAGCAACGGAATTGACTATAGCCTTGGCTCTTTTCATCGGGTCGCCGCTCTTGAAGATTCCGCTTCCCACAAACACGCCTTCGGCTCCCAACTGCATCATCAGGGCAGCATCAGCGGGAGTTGCGACACCTCCAGCAGCGAAGTTAGGCACAGGCAACTTTCCATTGTCATGTACATATTGTATCAAGTCAAAAGGAACCCTCATTTCTTTGGCTGCTTCATATAATTCATCAGAATTAAGAGAAACAACTTTCCTTATCTCACTTTGCATCATACGCATGTGACGTACAGCCTGAACTATGTCGCCAGTGCCAGCCTCGCCTTTCGTCCTAATCATCATGGCACCTTCGCTGATACGACGCAAAGCCTCACCCAAGTTTCTCGCACCACAAACAAAGGGAGCCTTAAACTTACGTTTGTCAACATGATAGACATCGTCGGCTGGCGAAAGCACCTCGCTCTCATCAATATAATCTATCCCGATAGCTTCCAAGATCTGAGCTTCAACAAAATGGCCGATACGACATTTCGCCATAACAGGAATACCGACAGCTTTCTGAATTTCTTTTATCATTTTAGGATCGCTCATGCGAGAGACACCACCCGCAACTCTGATATCGGCAGGAACTCTTTCCAAAGCCATAACAGCCTTTGCGCCAGCAGCCTCAGCAATACGAGCCTGCTCCGGATTAGTGACATCCATAATAACACCGCCTTTTAATAATACGGCTAAATCACGATTTATTTCTTTCATCATTTATAAAATTTAAAACGATGCAAAGAAAGATATTATCAAAAGACGAAAGAAAATTTAATTCCGATATTATAAAATAATGTTCCTAAAATAAAAAAATCAACTCGAACGATAATCGGAAGGCGTACATTTTTCATACTTCATAAAGAAAGAAGAAAACCTCGATTGCGATGAAAATCCGAGACGATTGGAGATTTCCTGTATGTTAAAATTCGTTGACTCTAAAAGTATCTTCGCCTCTTTCATCACATAATCGGAGATAATCTGTTTCGGACTTGCGCCGACAACATCATTAGTTACTTTTGACAGATAACGTGTTGATATGCACAACTTATCAGCATAAAAATTAACATCATGCGACTTATTATAATATTGCGCAACGAGCGACATGAGTTTGTTGTAGATGACAGTCTTTCTCGAATGCTGTATTATTTCTTTCACAGCATAGACCACTTGTTTGTGCATATAATCGTGAGCCTTTTCCAAAGCCGTTGTGATGTCGTCGCCGAAAGCGAGACGAGTCGCTATCGCGGAGGAAAGCGCGCCGCCTACACCATGACGTTGCCAGCCCTCGGTGTTGTGAGAGGTGAAGAAATGACAATTCTCATTTTCATAAAGCAAAGCCGTCAGCAGTCCTTCAGAATGTTTTGACGCACGCAGCAGCACAGATTCCGCACCCATATCAACGAAGGCACGAGCCGCCTTTATCATATCGTCGTCGGTCTTGATCTTCATTGCGAGCATCTTTTCCGCTTCGTTACAACGTAATATCAGCAGCGTCGCCATAGGAACGAGATGTTTTTTAATGGCAGAGACAGCCACATCGGGAATTATCTGACTGCCATCGGAAGAAAATATTCCCGGCACCAACACTATTTTCTGCGAGGCGACAATCTCTTTCTTCAGCATCTTTATTGTTGTAACATCACGGACGAGACCTATTTTCGTAACCTTCGGATGCCATTCTTTCACGACAGCCCTTACCTGCCCTATTATCATCTCGGGCGCAATGTCATTTATGGAGGTGGCGCCATTCTCATCATGCGTCGTCACCGATGTTATCGCCGTCAGGGCATAACCGCCGAGAGCCGATATAGTTCTTATATCAGCTTGTATTCCAACGACACCTGCGCCGTCGGAACCTGTTATGGTCAATATCGGGACAAGACTTGGCATTTTGTTTATTTATGAGCAATTATTTTTTTTCGTATCCCAAATGCGTTAGGGATTGGAGCGGCATCCTTTTGGAGCGGAGCGGAAAAAGATATAGCGGAAAGCCCGACGGCGATAGCCGGAACGCCCACATTAATGCATAATGCATAATTCACATTTCATAATGCATAATTCATAATGTGTGATTTATGGAAATCACTGTATCTCAACCACACCTGTATTTATATTGTAATATGCAGCTTTCACAATAAGCTCACCATCATCGACTTTCTCCTTTATCAATTCGTTGCTTAGAATTTCCTCAATCTGAACGTCGGCATGATGTCTGATAGCCTCATCCAAAAGTTCTGTCTTGCCGATATATTCCGGTATATCTTCTTGAATACAATGCAACAACTTCCCTATCTCGCCATGATGTGCGCCACCGGTGATAGCGGAAGTAACGCCGCCGCAGGAGCCATGACCAAGCACCAAGAGCACCTTGACGCCAAGATGATCGACGGCATATTCAATGCTACCCATAATCATCTTACCATCAATATTATTACCTGCAGTTCGTATCACGAAAATATCACCCACGCCCTGATCGAAAACTATTTCTACCGGGACTCTCGAATCGGAGCAGCCGACGACAGCCGCAAAAGGCTCCTGATGAGGTGC
>SUWT01000066.1 GCA_015061335.1 Lentimicrobiaceae bacterium
GGTTGTGCGGTGACCTTCGCTGTTAGGGATAACTACAGGTTCGTTACCTTCCATAACTGCTACGCATGAGTTTGTTGTACCTAAGTCAATACCAATAATTTTTGACATAATTTGTTTCTCCTATTTTTATTGTTTAATTTGTTGTTCTTTTTTTTGTTTTCTGACATCGTTATGTCAATCATTATGCCAAATAAACATTTTTTAACATATCTTGCCGTTGCATATAAAAAAAAGAACCACTATATTAGTGGTTCTCAGTGTTTTAATATGATTATGAAAGCATATTCTAATATGACATCTATATTTTTTATTAGTGACAAAACGACAGATTTGCTATCAATATGTCTTTTCAAAGCCCCAATCGTAGTCTATTAATCTGTTAATCGTCATTTCGTTGACGCTTATTTTTTTAGAACATACAGAGCGGGATGAGAAAATACCTAATCCGTTGTCAATATTAGTGTATTCAGGAGTGTCTTGAATAGCGCTTCCTGAATTCTGGATTAGTATATAATTGTACAATTCATCGCCTGTAGATGTTATTACTATCTCGAAGCAATCTACGAATCTTCTTGTATAGGTTGATGTGTTGTTAGCGATATTAGGGTCGGCTGCCAATCTTGAGAAAAATGCAGAAGGAGTATAGCTTATTGATAATAATCTGTCTGCTGAGTTGTATAATTCTTCGCCGGTACCTGTGCCCATGACCCATCTCATAGAATAATATGATGTGTCTGTTGAACCTGGATCAAGTTGTTTGTAATGGAAATATCCGACCACTTCATAGTATGCTGCCAAATCACCGATAACATTAGGCGACCATGTTACCTGATTACTGTAATCTGAGTCGAAGTTGATGGTAACCATAGGTTTTCTGATTTTTGATCCACTGATGGTTCTAACATTAGAACTAACAACTACGCTATCATTTCTTTCGATGACAAGTTTATAATTCTCGTTTTCTTTTAATTTTTTTGTTGTATAGTAGAGTACTTGATCTCTTCCGCTGTAGAATATTCCCGTCGGGTCGTATGGTTTATAAACAGAAGTTGTATCTAGATAATCTGTGGTAACACTTGAGCTGTTAGCGAATTTTCCTATGAGTTTCACATTTAGTTTATAGTCATAATTACTAGCATTGTAATCAGGTGCGAGTTGTGTCGCATCACCGATAAACGATTTGGTTATTTTAACGTAATTGGTATCTTGATCAACATCTAAATAGCCATAAACAATAGTCGTTTCCTTTCCATCTGTATAAAGGTCAACGTCAGTACTGCATGAGCTCCATAGAGTTAGTGATAGGATGGTTATAAGCAAGTAATTTGATTTGATTTTTTTCATTGTTAAAATTCGTTTTAATGTCGGGCAAAGATAATAATTTTTCATATACTATATAAAAAAAAGCAGGTAAAAGAAATTTTATATATATTTGCCTGTTTAAAATAAATTACGATGTATCTATCACATAACGTATCCATTGTTACAACTCATGTTCTTCAAAACATGAAGAATAGAGGTGAAAAGATAGCCATGTTGACAGCATATGATTATTCTATGGCTAAGATTTTGGATGAGTCTAATATTGATATTATTTTGGTTGGCGACAGTGCCTCTAATGTTATGGCGGGATATAAGACGACGCTGCCTATAACTTTGAACGAGATGATATATCACGCTTCTTCTGTATGCCGTGCCGTAAAACGTTCTTGTGTTGTTGTTGATTTACCTTTTGGAACATATCAGGGTAATTCTAAGGAAGCGTTAAACTCTGCCATTCGTATCATGAAAGAATCTGGTGCCAATGCCGTTAAAATGGAAGGCGGCAGAGAAATTGTTGAGTCGGTGGAAAGAATAGTTAGTGCAGGCATCCCTGTAATGGGGCATCTTGGTCTTATGCCTCAGAGTATCAATAAATTTGGCACTTATGTAGTGCGTGCTAAAGAAGATGAAGAAGCACAAAGACTTAGAGACGATGCTCTTCTTCTCCAGGAAAAAGGATGTTTTAGCATTGTACTTGAAAAAATACCAGCAGCTCTTGCTGCTGAGGTCACACAGTCACTCAGAATCCCAACAATAGGAATAGGTGCAGGTCCCGGTACAGATGGTCAGGTACTCGTACTTCACGATATGCTGGGAATTAGTAATGACTTCTCCCCTAGATTTTTACGTAGATATAACAACCTTTACGATGAGATAAGAAACTCTGTACAAGCTTATATTAATGACGTTAAAGATCTGAACTTCCCTAATGAAAATGAACAATATTAATACGAGATGAGACAGCCGATAGAAGAGAGAATACTGTTCGAAGATAATCATCTCATAATTGTTAATAAATTACCTTCCGAGATAGTTCAAGGTGATAAAACTGGTGATGTATGTCTCCTCGACGATGTGAAATCTTACATAAAAGATAAATATAATAAACCTGGTAACGTCTATGCAGGTTTGGTGCATCGTATCGATAGACCTGTCAGTGGCGCGGTGATATTTGCTAAGACTAGCAAGGCGTTGAGTCGTATGACTGTAAAAGTTAAAGAACGTCAGTTTAGTAAGACTTATCTCGCCATTGTTAAGAATAAACCGCCTAAAGATGCTGATGAGCTCTCGCATTATATGGTGAAAAATGAATCTCAAAATAAATCTTATATCGTCAGCTCTTCTGCAAAGGGAGCTAAATTAGCGCAACTGAGATATAGGGTTATAGGTGCTTCTGATTCTTATTATCTTCTTGAAATTGAACTTATTACAGGTCGTCATCATCAGATTAGAGCTCAGCTGGCTCATATTGGATGTCCTATCAAAGGTGATCTGAAATATGGATTCCCTCGTTCTAATCCCGACGCTTCTATCAGCCTTCATGCCTATAGATTAAAATTTGAACATCCGACAACGAAAACCCCTATTATAGTAACAGCTCCTAAACCAGTAGGATCTCCGTGGAACTTTTTTAATTAGGAATTAGGAATTAGGAATTAGGAATGAAGAGTTTTATTGATCTTTTTGCAATTCCTTATTCTTAAATCTTCTTTTCTAATTGAAAAAATCGTATCTTTGTAGGCTAATTTTAAGAGAATATGTACGCTTTATTTAAAAAAGAAATAAGTAACTTCCTGAACTCTCTCATAGGAATAATGGTAGTGGTGGTTTTCTTGCTCATTACAGGTTTGTTTCTGTGGGTTTTTCAAAGTGATTTTAACATCATGTCGTTCGGTTATGCTAATTTGGACAGCCTTTTTATCTTGGCGCCATGGGTGTTTCTGTTTCTAGTGCCGGCAATCACCATGAGGAGCTTCGCTGAAGAGAAACGAACAGGAACAATAGAAATGCTCTTTACCAAGCCTTTGTCAGATTGGCAGATCGTTATGGCGAAATATTTTGCAGGTGTGATATTGGTTCTTTTGGCTCTTCTTCCGACATTGGTTTATTTCTTCTCGGTATATCGTTTAAGTATGCCTGTGGGTAATGTCGATAGTGGTGGAATATGGGGCTCATACATCGGACTTTTCTTCCTTAGTGCTGCTTTCGTGTCAATAGGACTGTTCTGCAGCTCTGTGACAAACAACCAGATCCTCGCATTCCTGCTATCTGTTTTCTTGTGCGGTTTCCTATATATAGGCTTCGATATGATCTATTCCTTGGCTCTATTCGGAAAAGTGGATCTCTTCATCCAAGATCTGGGAATGTCGGCTCATTATGGTTCCTTAAGTCGCGGTGTGGTCGATACTCGCGATATTCTTTATTTCATAAGTGTCATAGTAGTATTCTTGTCAACAACAAAATTAGTTTTGTCAAGTCGTAAATGGTAATAAAGGAGTGTTGAATATGAAGAATGAACGTAAGAATATTAAAAGAAGTCAGTTGATATCGTTTGCCATAACGTTGGTAATAGTAATCGTAGTTAATGTTATTGCTTCTTTCATTTATACTAGATTCGATTTGACAAGCGAAAAAAGATACACATTAACAAAGACATCGAAGGAGATTTTGAAGAATCTCGATGATTATGTATATTTCAGAGTTTATCTAGAAGGTGATTTCCCTGCTGGTTTCAAGAAACTTAGAAAGGAAACTAAAGAAATGCTGGATGAATTTCGTGCATATAGTAAATTTGTTGATTATGAGTTTATTAACCCTTCGGAAAGTAATGATGCAGCAGAAAGAAACGAGACATATAAACTTTTATATCAAAGTGGTTTGAATCCTACAGAGCTTTCTATTCAGTCTAAAGATGGCGCTCAGCAATTGGTGATATGGCCATGCGCTCTGGTGAGCTACCAAGAAAAAGAGATTCCTTTGGATTTACTTGATACTCAATTGGGTAAATCATCGCAAGATGCTCTCAACAACTCGGCTCAAAATTTAGAATATAAGTTTATTACTGCAATTAAGGATCTGGCTCAGGAAAAGAAACCTAGTGTTGCCTTCATAGAAGGTCATGGTGAACTTAATGAAAATGAGGTATATGATATAACACAGTCCCTTTCAAAAAAATACAATGTAAAAAGAATTGCTTTGGATGAGAAAATAAGTGCATTGACACGTAGAACCAAGGCTGTGGATAGCAGCACAATAATAAAGCCGATATATGATGCTATTATCATCGCTAAACCAACTCAGGCTTTCTCTGAAAAAGATAAATTCATAATCGACCAATATATAATGTATGGAGGTAAGGTACTTTGGCTGGTTGATCCTGTTTTCGCCACAATGGACAGCTTGCAAAATGCTGAATCTACAATGGGAAATACATTGAATATCAATCTTGACGATATGTTTTTCAAATATGGTGTGAAGTTGAATAAAAACTTGCTCCTCGATTATAATAGTGCTGCAATAGCATTGAGAACCGGTCAGATGGGTGGTCAGGCACAGATAGAATACTTCCGCTGGTTTTATTTCCCTCTGCTCTCATCCGCATCGAATAATAATATCGTGAAAAACATAAATCCTATTAAAGCCGACTTCATCAGTTCTATAGATCCTGTGATCTCTGACTCCGATGTCCAGAAAATACCTCTGCTCAAAACATCTGATTATACTAAAATCTCGTCAGCTCCTGTATTCATCTCTCTGAGTATGCTGCGACAGTCTCCTGATCAGCGTATGTTCTCCCAAAAAGGTCAAAATACGGCATATCTGCTTAAAGGCGAATTTGAGTCGTTATACGCCAACAGAATGACGACAGGAATCATAGAGTCTGAAGAAATCGGATTCAAAACAAGTAGTGAACCAACTTCAATGATTGTGGTAGCTGATGGCGATATAATTCGTAATCAATTTCATATCCCTAAAGGTTATCCTCTTCCGTTAGGCTTCGATCAATATACTCAGATAACATACGGTAATAAAGATTTTATCGAAAATGCTGTTAGTTATCTCGTTGATGGAGAAGGTCTTATAGGAATAAGATCAAGAGAGCTCAAGATTAGACTACTAGATATGAATAAGGTAAATGACAATACTTTACTATGGCAATTCGTTAATGTAATAGTACCAAGTCTCCTGGTAGTGATCTTTGGCTTTGTTTTGTCTATTATCAGAAAAAGAAAATATTCAAGAAAATAATCATAAAAAATGAAAAAAAACCGTATAGCAATAATTATCACATCAATACTGATTGTAATAGCAGTATTACTCCTGTGGAATAATCGTTATTTGACAACTCTTAGAGGCGATGCTTACGACTTTACAGTCCGTGACACAGCTTCGGTGACTCGTCTGTTCTTCGCCGATAAAAGTGGTAATCAGGTTCTTCTTCAGAGAACTGATAATGGATGGCTTGTTAATGGTAAGTATGATGCACAACCTGTGATGGTTGATAATATGCTTTATACCCTCGATAAATTGAGAATTAAAATGCCTGTTTCTTTGGCATCACATGATAATGTCATTACTCGAATGGCAGGTACAAATACAAAGGTTGAAGTATATCAGATAGTTCCTCGCATCAATCTTTTTAACAAGGTTAAATTGTTCCCTCATGAAAAAAGAACAAAGGTGTTTTACATCGGTGACGTAACACAAGATAATAATGGAACATACGTCTTGAAAGAAGGTGCTGACAAGGCATATATTGTTCATCTTCATGGATTTAGAGGTTTTATTAGCTCCCGCTTCTCAGCTAGTGAAGAGGACTGGCGCGATCATAAAGTGTTCTCAGAAAAGATAGCTGATATTAAATCCGTTAAGGTTGAATTCAATGGAAGAGATGATAGAGGTTTTATAATCAATGAATTAGGTCGTTATAAATACGAAATGTATCGCCTTGGTGATAACTCGCAAATAAATATAGATACCATCAAGGTTCTTAACTTTTTGTCCGCTTTCAATGATATACGTTTTGAGTCATTTCTTACTGATATACCAGAACAACGTAAAGATTCCGTCATAAATTCTCCTTTCATGGAAAGAATCACCCTCACAACAAAAGATGGTTCCGAAAAAATTGTAACTACTTTCAATATGTTAAATTTAGAGGATTATGCTCTAGATGGTGAGGAATGGGGCGTTAATCCTGATCACAAATATGCGTATATCGAGAATAACGATGAACTTGTTATGGTGCAGGATTTTGCTTTTGGTAAACTACTTAGACCAGCAGAGTATTATGATAGGTCATTTGTTATGCCTCAGAGAATGGTTCGTGTTCAAGAATTGGAGGAAATACCAAGCAGATAAAAGAAAGAGTCCGCATAAAATGTGGACTTTTTTGTTGTCAATTATTATTTCTTGTAAAAATTTCGTAGAAAATCTCTAATTAAGCGCACATTTTTATAAATAATGTTAAAAAAAATATGTGACTTATTATGTTTTTTCTGTTGTAATAGCTTGATTTGTAATTTGATAAAAAAAAATTTTGATGAAATGTCAAAATTAAGCTTTTTATTGTAGTAATTTTGCATGCGAGAAATGTTTATTTAAACAACTCAAAAATTGATAATTAAAAATTACGTTATGGTTAAAAATCTTGTTATAGTAGAGTCTCCTGCAAAAGCTAAAACCATTGAAGGTTTCTTGGGAAAAGATTATGTAGTAAGATCTAGTTATGGTCATGTGAGAGATTTGAACAAGTCGAATTTGAGTTTGGATATGGATAAAGGTTTTCAGCCTTTATATGAGATACCTGATGATAAAAAAGCTTTGGTTGCAGATTTAAAGAAGCTTGCTGAGGACTCCGAAATGGTGTGGTTGGCTTCCGATGAGGACCGCGAAGGAGAATCTATTTCATGGCATCTTTTCGAGACATTAGGATTACAAGATGAGAGATATCGTCGAATAGTTTTTCATGAGATCACAAAGACTGCTATCAGTCACGCTATAAACAATCCACGTAAGATAGACATGGATCTGGTGTCGGCGCAGCAGGCTCGTCGTGTGCTAGACCGTCTCGTCGGTTATGAGTTATCGCCTTTATTGTGGAAAAAGGTGAAACCTTCATTGTCAGCAGGTCGTGTGCAGTCTGTCGTTGTACGCCTTATTGTAGAATGCGAGGAAGAAATAAAAAACTTTAAGCAGAGCAGTGCCTATCGTGTGACAGCAATATTTACCTTTACCATTGACAAGCACGAATACTCACTTTCAGCCGAGTTGCCTTATCGTTTCGATAAAGAAGAGGACGCTCATAATTTCTTGCAAAAATGTAAAGAAGCATCCTATACTATTAAATCTGTCGATAAAAAACCTCTTTCTAAAATGCCTGCACCTCCTTTCACCACTTCTACATTACAACAAGAAGCTGGTCGTAAATTGGGCTTCTCCGTAAGTAATACAATGCGTCTGGCACAGCAACTCTACGAGTCAGGAAAGATAACATATATGCGTACCGATTCTGTAAACCTCTCTCAATTCGCTCTTATGTCAGCAAAAAAAGAGATAGAGAATCTTTACGGACCACAATACGTTAAGAATCGTCAGTTTTCAACAAAGAGCAAAGGTGCTCAGGAAGCTCACGAAGCTATACGTCCTACTTATCTCGACCAACAAACCATTAAAGGTACTGCCGATGAACGTAAATTGTATGAATTGATCTGGAAACGTACTATAGCATCACAAATGGCTGAAGCTCAGATAGAGAAAACTAATGTTGCTATCGATGTCTCTAATTCCGACAAAGATTTCATGGCTACAGGTGAAGTGGTTTTATTTGATGGTTTCTTGAAGGTCTATACAGAAAGTACAGGCGATGAACAAGGTGAGACTGTAAATAATATGTTGCCTCCTCTTATAGTTGGACAATCTCTTGAACTTGAGAAAATGGAAGCCCAACAAAGATTTACACGTCGTCCGCCTCGCTACACAGAGGCTAGCTTGGTCAAAAAAATGGAAGAGCTCGGCATCGGACGCCCGTCAACATACGCACCAACAATCTCTACAATACAAAAAAGAGGTTATGTGGAGAAAAAAGACCTGCAAGGTGAGGTACGTAACTATAAGATAATGACACTTAAAAAAAATAGAATAACTGAGAAAACAGGTAAAGAAACAATAGGTAACGAAAAGGCTAAACTCGTACCAACTGACATCGGCATACTTGTCAACAGATTCTTATCGCAATATTTCGAAACAATTATCGACTATAATTTTACCGCTAATGTGGAAAAAGAATTCGATAAAATCGCCGATGGCGAATGTAAATGGAATGCAATGATAGACGATTTCTATAAAGACTTCCATAAACAAATTGTCAATACTTCTGATAATTCTGGTAAATTCAGTGGTGAGAAATTCCTTGGCGTAGATCCAGTGTCAGGTAAAAACGTATTCGTCAAAATAGGCCGCTTCGGTCCCGTAGCTCAAATAGGTGATACGGAATCGGAAGAGAAACCTAAATTCGCCGGACTTAATAAAGGTCAAAGTATCGAGACTATCACACTCGAGGAAGTACTCGACCTTTTCGTGTTCCCTCGTACCCTCGGCGAATATGAAGATGCCGAAATACAAGTGGCTATAGGTCGCTTCGGACCTTACGTGAAACATAAAAACGCTTTCTATGGACTCTCTAAACTCGATGACCCAGCAATGCTTACTTATCAGAGAGCCGTTGAAATTATTGAGTCTAAACGTAAAGCCGATCAGGATAATATCGTCTCTACTTATCCTGAAAACGCAGACCTTAAAGTACTTAAAGGACGTTTTGGTATTTATATATCGTATAATAAACAGAACTTTAAGATACCAAAGACATACGACCCAACAAATCTTTCATATCAAGATTGTATGGATATCATTAACGACCCAAATAACGCTTCTAAAAAAAGATCTAAGAAAAGTTAATTTGAACTTTTTTTATTATCTTTGTACCCATGAGGGTACTTCTGCACATATTATTAGCGTTCAGCTGTCAGCTATTAGCCGTCAGTTGTCAACAGACTTCGTGCACGGTGCCTGAGCCTGTCGAAGGCACAACATCCGGCACTTCGACAAGCTCAGCGATTTCATACCCAACGACTGTTGACTGTTGTCCGTTGTCTGTTGACTATTATGAAAAACAGATTCATATTGCAGACTCTTTATATAAAAACTATCTCCCGCAATATAACTTCGAGGAAGTGAAAGCCGCCGTTGAGTTCTTTGATAGCCTTCGGCTGACAACAGACAACAGTCAACAGACAACAGACTTCTTCCACAGATTTAGAAAAAACAAATCATCTCAGTATTTAAGCAACTCACAGACTTTGTGCAATAGTGATGCATACCCAAGGACTGTTGACTGTTGTCCGTTGACTGTTGACATAGAATTCCTCTGCGCTCGCGCGCACTACTACCACGCCGTGGGTTTAACCGAGCGTGACGACATTGTAGGAGCCTGCGAACATTATCTGAAAGCCTTGGAGATAATGGAATTTGAAACTGAGAATCTGAGAACCTCAAAATCTGAAAGTATTCTGGCTAATGGCAAAAGGCTAAAGTCTAAAGGAAAAGAAAAAGAAAAAGCTCATGGCTCACAGCTTGAGGCTAATGGCACAGATTACGAGAAGATAAGATTTATGTCCTTGATATATACAAGATTGGGGCATTTATTCCTTAATGGGAATTATTGCGACTTGGCTATTTTGAAATATAAAAAAGCATTGAGGTATGTTGATATATTAGAAAACAATGATTATAAATCTCTGATGTTTAAATTCATAGGTAATACCTATCAGTTATCAAATGAAGCCGATAGTGCTCTGTATTATTATAATAAATCTTTAGAAATAGGCTCCCTTAATAATAGAATTGATATTGAAAAGAGCATCGCTAAATTATTGTTTGAGAAGGGAGAAAAAGATACTGCGTATTATCTGATAAAAAAACATCTTAATGAGATAAATGATTTAGAAGTTAGATACTCCTATTATGCAACAATAGGAGAAATGTATTATAAGGAAGATAAATATGATTCAGCCTTATATTATTTAAAATTATCATTAGAAAGTAAAAATAAACATACAATACTATCATCATCAGATTATCTGAGTCGCATATATGAGTTTTACGATGATTTAGATATGAAATACTATTATGATGAGATTTCCATATCAATCTTAAAAAAAGAAATTAACAATAGTATAAATACAGCAATGCTTCAAAGCTTATATAAAGATTATTGCTCTCAGAAAAACAATAGGGATAAAAATAAAGCAACGAAATTGTACTTAACGTACATTATATTAGGGACACTAATTGTTATCATTCTTATAATAACAATGTTATACCTTAGATATAAGTATCAGAAAGAAGAAATCATCAGCAAAACAAACGAAGAAATAAAACGAAGAGAATCAGAAATAAATGAACTTGTTGAAATAATAGGAAGCCTCAAATCGGATATCAATTCCCTCAAGAATGAAGTAGATACGAAAGAAGAGGAAATATCGTGTAAAGAAAACGACATCAAGAAGATGGAAAACGATTTGTCGGCAAAAGAAAGAGAACTTAAAAGACTTCAGGAAAATGTTCATGAAAGCAGAATTCTAATTAACAAACTGAATGAGAATCATAAAACCAATGAAGAACGGATAGCCGTTCATCTTGAAGAAATAGAGAAACTGAAAACAGAGATAAATCAAGCACAAAATAATCTTAACGATTTAAGATTCAAAAATTCCTTTACAGAAGGTAAAATAAAGAAGCAGAATGCCGAATTGAAGAAAAAAGAGGAACTTATCGGGAAATATACGGCTGAAATCTCCAATCTAAAGTATAGATTGGAAAGAAAGCGTATCGACGTTTCAAATCTGAACAATTATCTCCAATCGGATATTTGTTTCAAAATACTGAACGAGATAAACGAACTTTCAGATAAAAGATTAAAAAGCAACATGCTCTCGCCATTATCAAAGGAAGAATTCGTTTTATTGCTGAATTCCGCCAACCATCATCTGAACTATTTCATAAATGATATGGCGAAGAAATATCCGAAACTGAAGAAAGAGGATCTGTATTATTTATGCTTTGTTATAATGGGATTGGACAACAATCAAATTGCATCTTTATTTGGAGTAACATACGATACAGCAAAAAAAAGAGAGAAAAAAATTTGTGTTATATTTGATTTAGATCCAAAAGGAAACTTAAGCAACTATCTTTTGCATCTTGTTTAATTAAGCTGATAATCAAGTTTATAAACATATTTTATCATTATTTTTTCTTATATTTTTATCTTGACAAGTGATTAATATCCAATCTATCTTCGCATCAAGAAAAACAGATATGAAAAGGTTAATTCTATTGATTATGCTTTTGCAAAAAATAAACAAGATGTCATTGACACGTCTCACGGCAATAGTAGAAACAATGAACACAAGCATTCACATATTAGGGAAAAACAAATACATCAAACGCCGCTCTCTGTAGATATGGCTCGTGAGGACGTCTGCAGAGAGCTGAAGTTATTTTTATTCTCAATCTTACTTATAAATTTTACTACAAAACTTCAAACAAATTAATTCACAAACATTTAAAAATAATAAAGCAATGAAAACAAAAATTTTAACATTAGTAGCAGCCATGATGCTGTCGGTGAATTTATATTCACAATCATTCGTCATAAATGAATATGATAAGATAGACGGCTACGAAATTGGCCATACATCCTCGACCATGGAATGTGATGACGGAAGTATTTTTGTCGCTGTCAATCTAAGTGGTATGACCCGTATAATGGAGATGACAGAGACGGGGGAAATAATAGAGTCAAAGTATATAGAGTTTCATGGAAAAGGACATCGTAGTTA
>SUWT01000067.1 GCA_015061335.1 Lentimicrobiaceae bacterium
AAATCTCAGAACCCTCATGGAAAAATCTTCAAATATGTTAATAATCCAGAGTTTTGCTCATAAAAAAAGAAACTGCCTAACTTTTTGTTGTTAGACAGCCTCTATTTTTTTTATAGTATCGTTTTAACAATTGTTTCTATACTTATTCCTTCAGCCTCAGCTGTATAATTTCTCACCAGGCGGTGTCGCAGTATAGGGAGTGCTACTTCTTGTACATCCTCTATATCTGGTGAGAATTTTCCTTTAAGGAGAGCATTGCCTTTAGCGCCTATGATAAGATATTGAGATGCGCGAGGTCCAGCACCCCAGCTGAGATATTTATTACTCCATTCGTGAGCTCTTTCTGTGTTAGGACGTGTACGTGATACCAGTCCTACTGCGTATTCATAAACATTGTCGGCTACAGGTACTCTACGTACCAGATTTTGGAAATAGAGAATCTCTTCTGCTGTCATGACGGCTTTAACATCGACATTCTTTGCTGATGTGGTATTTTTTACTACTTCAATTTCTTCCTCGTATGAAGGGTAATCGAGGAGCAGGTTAAACATAAAGCGGTCGAGTTGAGCTTCAGGAAGTGGGTAAGTGCCTTCTTGTTCTATAGGATTTTGAGTAGCCAGAACGAAGAAAGGTTGTTGTAGCTGATATGTTTTACCAGATATTGTGACGTGTTTCTCTTGCATGGCTTCGAGAAGAGCTGCCTGTGTTTTTGGAGGAGTTCTGTTTATCTCGTCAGCAAGTATGATATTAGAGAACACAGGACCTTTGACGAATTTAAATTGTC
The DNA here is from genome assembly GCA_015061335.1 of Lentimicrobiaceae bacterium. GTDB lineage: Bacteria > Bacteroidota > Bacteroidia > Bacteroidales > F082 > Limimorpha. Next base: position 785 of record SUWT01000067.1, read on the forward strand.
GTGAGTCATCGAGTATCTCTGTTCCGAGAATATCGGAAGGCATGAGGTCGGGTGTGAACTGAATACGGTTGAAACTAAGTCCTAATGTTTTACCTATAGTGCTTACCAATAGTGTTTTGGCAAGACCGGGCACACCTACCAATAATACATGACCTTGGCAAAATACTGATAATATGGTATTATGTATTATCTCATCCTGACCGATGATGATTTTAGAGATCTCACTTTTCAGTTGTTCGTATTTTTTTACGAGTGCTTTTGCACCTTCGACATCAGATTGATACATATAAGAATAAATTTTATTCAATAGTTTCTAAATTCCAATCGAACATAAAGTCGCAGTCTTTGAAGTCATCACAGACTCTGATATATGCTTTTTTAGAGTTATTGTCGATCCAATCGTTAATGATTTTCTCTCGTTTTTTTTGCAAAGCCCAATCGCGGATGAGAGTATAGTCGTCTTTGAGGTTGGCTTTGTGGGGAGCTGTTTTCTTTTTAAGATAAAGGATACGGCAGGCATCTTTATTATCAGATGTTTTCATTGGAACAGGAGAGCTAATTTCACCTACCTGCATTCTGTTGACTGTCACGGAGACCTGTTGATCAAGTTCTGAGGCATCGAATAGAGTGCTTCCATCGACTGGGTTAATGAGTAATCCGCCGTTAATTTTATCAGCTTCATCGCTGAATTGTTTTACAGCCTCTTCAAAAGTGATGCTGTCGTTATGGATTAAGGTGGCTATAGAGTCGAGTTCGTTATAAGATTTCTGTAGTGATTCCGGTGATACGTTAACTGTCAATAAGATATGTCGGACGTTGATATATTCTCCACGTCGTTCTATCATTTGGATGATATGGAAACCGAATTCTGTTTCAATGACTTCGGATATTTCGCCATCGCGAAGGTTAAATGCTGCGGTTTCGAATTCGGGGGCGAATTCTCCTTTGCCGTGGAATCCAAGTTCTCCACCTTTCTTAGCTGAGCCCGGGTCTTCAGAGTATAATAGAGCCAGGGTTGAAAATCTTTCACCGTCAAGGATACGTTTGCGCATCTTATATAATCTGTCTTTAACCTCTAATTTCTGGTCCAGTGTGATAGGAGGTTTCTTGACGAGATGAGCTATCTCATATTTTGAATTAACCATAGGAATACTATCCTTTGGAATTTCATTATAAACCTTCCTTACTTCCGCAGGAGTGACTTCGACATTAGCAAGAATCTTTTGTTGAACCTGTTCTTCCAGCATCTGATCTTTTCTCATTCTTCTCAGTTCCTCTTTGATTTCCGGCATGGTTTTTTTATAATATTTCTCAAGGTTTTCCTGAGAGCCAAGCTGAGATATGAAATAACTTATCAGACGATCGACCTCACTGTTGACTTGTTCATCGGTGACGGTGATACTATCCATTTCAGCCTGATTGAGCATAAGTTTTTGAAACATAAGGTCTTCTAAAATCTCACAGCGTATAGAGCTGGCACTTCCTTTGATGCCTCCTTGTAGTCGGAATTGTAAATATTGTGCTTCTATATCTGATTGAAGAATAATATTTTGTCCTACCACAGCGACTACTCTGTCGATTATCTGAGCTTCTTGGGCATGACAAGGCATGAAGCATATTATCAGGATTAATACTGCAAAGAATCTTTTCATCTTTAAAAATTTTAATGGATCTCAAAGGCTTTATCTCTTAATGCTTTTGAATATAAATCATCGTAAAGCTTGTCTAAAAGGTTTTTCTTTCTAGTACTTAGAATAATATATTTTATTCTCTCAGTTTCCAGTTCGCATGGTGTTTCTTCACCGATCATTCTGTAGTCGCAGAAGCGAATCAAAACAGTTTCTGTATCTTTATTTAGTATTAAGAATTTGTTTTCATTGAGGAAAGTCTCCTGATTATCGACTTTTAGGTCATAAAGAGCGATGACTTCATCCAGATCACACCAGTTATTAGCATTGGTATTGTATGAAACAGCATATATCTCTGCTAATGAGGTGATAGAATCGATGAGAAGAGAGTCGTAATCGCGCATTAGTTTTGTGAATAGTCGTCTTTCCTTGCTATCCTTATCCAGGTTTACAGATATGTATTTGACAATATTTCTATTAAGTCTGAAATTACCGTCATTATTTTCGTAATAACGGAATATTTCTTCGTCGGTTACTTCTGTTTTTAGATTTTGACTAATGAGTTTAGTTTCGTATTTGTTTATTATCAATGAGTTACGATAGTCTTCCATTTCTTTTGAGAAATCTTGTTCTTCCATATTGAGATTATTTTGGGCTTGATGAAGGAGCAGTTGAGTTCTGATCCATTTATCGATAAAAGCCCTTGATCTCATTATGCTATCGTTGAAGCTTATGCCTTTGTATGAGATAGATTCCAGGTCGGTTTTATACAAGTTTTTTCCATAGACGGAGGCTATTACTTCGCCTTGGTTAATATCTTTTTTCTCGCATGTTGAGAAGAAAGTTGTAAGTATAATACCGACCCAGAACAGACGTATCATTATTATTGATTATAATTCTTTTTAACTTTTGTTAAGAGTTTTTGATCTATGACCACAGGATATTTATCTTTAAGTTGGCGTAGCCATTGTTCTTCTATTTCATTTTGATAACCAGAGGTCACCAAGCCTTTAGCTTCTCTAAATGATTTAGGTTCAGGTGTACGTACTTCCAAGATTTTGATAATCTGAGTAGTGTTATCTACTGTTGAAGGATAAGTGTTAATTGAGCCGACTTCCCATTTTGTAGCGTCGATATTAGCGTTATCGCCTTTTTGATAGAAGACCACTTTAGCGCTAGCTTGAGATTTGTTCTCTTTTATGAAAGAACGTAAGCTGTCAACTTCTATGCCGTTAGCTACCATTTCTTTAAGAGCATCGACATTATCTTTACGGTGGCATGTTACTACATAAGCTTTTACGCGGTCGCTCCACATATATTTGTCTTTGTTTCTTTCATAATAATTCTGAAGTCCTATTGTATCTTGAACTGCTTTATTCCATACCTCATTTTCCATCAATGAGAAGAGTAGGATGCCGTCGTGATATTCTTGTACGAGGGCTTTGAATTCAGGATATTTGTTTTCGAGATTAGCATCTTCATATTCAAAGACTTTCTCTTGTAAGAATCCTTCGTAAAGTTGATATGCGTAAGCTGTCGGTGTTATGAAACCTTGACTCTTTTGATTTTTATTTATATAATCAATAAAGTCTTGTATAGTATATTTTAACTCATTGATGCTAAATAACACCTGGTTGGCGTCAACGTTTTCTGCCATTTTGAATTTAGCTTGGATTAATGAGCTGTCAACGGTATTGATGAAATTGTCTTTAATTTCAGTATTTTCTTTAAATTTAGTGTCTTTGAGGATACGTTTTACAGCGATTTCTTCACTGAGTTGTGCTCTCATGTCTCTATTGACTTTCTCCTTGATTCTATCTTCTTCGAATTCGAATGCTGGAGGAGGAGTTGTGCTTATTAATTTAATGATGTGATAGCCGTAGCTTGTTTTCACAGGTTTGGAGATCTCATTAGGTTGAGAATTTTTAATCACATCGATGAATTCAGCCACTATGTTGCTGACTCTGAAAGGAGAGAGTTGACCTCCGTTAGCTTTGGTGCCTGTGTCATCGCTGTATTTTTTAACCATTTCATGCCAGTTGCTACCGTCAGGATTAATTTCGTTATAGATATTATTAGCTTTAGCGGCGAGTATTGAGTCGTTGTTATTAGGGTCATTAGGATCTGCTGCCAAGAAGATATGAGCAGCTTTTATTGTGCCGCAGGCTGGAGTTTTAGAATTGACTTTTATGATATGGTAGCCGAAGTCGGAGCGTACAGGCATTGAAATCTTACCTTCTTCTGTGTTATAGACTCCGTTTTCGAAAGGATATACCATATCGAATACAGTGAAGTAACCGAGTTCGCCTTTGTTACCTTTGTAAGCTCTTCTTCTTCCTGGAATTTCTTCCATATCGCGAGCAGAAGGGTCATCGGAGAATTCTACTGCCAAATCGCCAAAGTCTTCACCTTTGATAGCGCGTTCACGTATTTCCATAGCTCTTTTATAAGCTTTGAGGGTGTCGGCGGGTAAAGCGTTGACATCGCATTTTATCAATATGTGAGCGGCGTTGATGTCATATTGCATTCTCTCGTAAGCCTCCAATACGAGTTCCTCTGTTATTTCTTCGTTTGAGAAATATGGTTTTGCCAATTGGTTACGATAGTTGAGGAGCTCTTTTTTGAAAGCAGCACTTGTATCCATCATAAGAGCTTCTGCTTCAGCGACTTTTAACTGAAAGTCGATATACAGGTTGAGGTAGTCATCGACACTTTTTTTATCTATTACATCGGTGTTGACATTATTTTTTTCGTAAGTGTCCATGAATTCTTGTACTGTGATTTCTTTATCACCAATAGTCAATAATGTCTTTTTCTTGTATGACTGAGCTAATAATAGAGATGGCATCATCGTGATAATGAGGGCGATGAGCCAGATTTTTCTTGTTTGTTTTTTTATCATATATTATATTTTTTTGAGATAACGTTTGATTATTAATTATATTGTGGGCGCGATTTAATCGCACCCGCAATATAATTTAAGCTTTTGTGCTATAGTTAGGAGATTCTTGTGTTATTGTGATGTCGTGTGGGTGGCTTTCGCGCATGCCAGAAGCTGTAATCTTTATAAACTGGGCTTTTTGCAAGTCGCTGATAGTTCTTGATCCGGTGTAGCCCATACCAGCGCGGAGACCTCCGACAAGTTGATATACCACTTCAGAAAGGCTGCCTTTATAAGGAACACGACCTACGATGCCTTCCGGTACGAGTTTCTTGATGTCGTCTTCCATATCTTGGAAGTAACGGTCTTTTGAGCCACATTGCATAGCTTCAAGAGAGCCCATGCCACGATATGTCTTATATTTTCTGCCTTCGAAGAGAACTGTATCACCTGGTGATTCATCGACGCCGGCGAACAAGGAGCCAGCCATGATTGTTGAAGCGCCTGCTGCGATGGCTTTCACAATATCGCCAGTGTAACGGATGCCGCCGTCAGCTATGACAGGAATTCCTGTTCCTTGAAGAGCTTGTGATACGTTATATACAGCGGTGAGTTGAGGCACTCCAATGCCAGCGATGATACGTGTCGTACAGATTGAACCTGGTCCTATGCCGACTTTAATGGCATCGATTTCTGTCTTTGCGAGCTCACGAGCAGCATCAGCAGTGGCGATGTTACCGACGACGATGTCGATGTTAGGAAATCTGTGACGCAATTCTTTAGCGACGTTGATGACGTTTTGTGAGTGACCGTGAGCAGTGTCGATATTGATAGCGTCAACGCCTTCTGCAACCAAAGCCTCAGCTCTTTCGATGGTGTTGGCGGCGATACCTACAGAAGCAGCCACGCGTAAACGACCGTGAGAGTCTTTACTTGCGTTAGGACGTGCCTTTATCTTGATTATGTCTTTGTATGTGATAAGTCCTACAAGACGGAAGTCTTTATCAACTACAGGTAATTTCTCGATGCGATGTTGTTGGAGAATCTCAGCAGCCTTGGAAAAGTCGGTAAACTCTGTTGTGGTGACTAGATTTTCTTTGGTCATAACCTCACAAATAGGACGTCTCATGTCATTGATGAAACGGAGATCACGGTTTGTCACAATACCAACAAGTACATTGTTTTCATTTACTACTGGGATACCGCCGATATGGTTTTCGTTCATCATTCTCAAAGCCTCACCTACCAAAGCTGTTTCTCTGATAGTGACAGGGTCGATGATCATTCCATTTTCAGCACGTTTAACTTTACGGACCTCAGCAGCCTGACGTTCGATAGTCATGTTCTTGTGAAGAACGCCTATACCGCCTTCTTGAGCGATGGCGATTGCCATAGCAGCTTCTGTAACAGTGTCCATACCAGCAGTAACAATAGGTATGTTAATCTGAATGTTACGTGAGAAATTGGTGCTGAGATTTGTATCTCTAGGAATGACATTACTATATGCCGGCACTAACAAAACATCGTCGTAAGTGAGACCGCCTTCGATAAATTTAACTGTATCTGACATAGTACTATTTTTTAAAAAATTATATTAATTTGCAAAGGTAAGAAAAAAAGTCTAATGTCTGAAGGCAAAAGTCAAAGTTTTTTTAATTAGGAATTAGGAGTTAGGAATTAGGAATTATGGAGTGACAGAAATATTTACTTTGTGAAAATCAACATTTCCTTCCGGAATTGAATATCACCAGCTTTTTCCAGTCAATGCTTCCGTCTTTTAAACAATATTCCGTAATAAACTTCTGAGTAAAAAGATTTAACAGCTGAGAATACAATTTTTGGAACTCGTCATTTGCTTCTTTAGCATTTGCCGACAAAGGTTCAATAATGTCGATATACAGATTCTGCTCTCCAGAGATAAAATACCAGAAATCTTGTCCGCAATATTTGAAATAATCTCCTTTATATGGATTGTTGTCGATGCCATAACAACAGCCATTGACTGCTATCACATTTAAATTCGACTTTCCTGTTCTTAAAATTCGTTTGGCTTTTACGAAATCTTCTCTCAGTTTTTTAATCTGACCGCTGTTACCCCAATTTGGTACAGACTTTATGGAAACAATATATCTAACATTGTCTTTATCAAATTCTAAATCAATTCCATCAGCAGCAGACTTTTTCCCTCCATAAACCAGATGATTTACATAAATCGCTAATCCTTCCAACCAATCGCCAAACATCAATTCCTCTGCCGACGACAAAAAAGCATCGGTAATATTTTTAACTATCTCTGCCGCAGTCTGTATATTCTTAGCTTTAAAAAGATACGGATTTTTCTTCTTTAAAACAGTTTCCAACTTCAACCCGTTCAGTTTCTCTATTCTGCTTTGATGAAACTTCCCGATATTCTCCTTGACGTATAAAGTGATTTTATCAATCAGTTGTTTTTCCATATTCAGTCTCCGGTTCAAAAAGTGTATAATTTAATTCCAAAATGCTATTCTTAACCATATCATAATATTGCTCCTGAATCTCTATTCAAATGCTATCTCTACCCATTCTTTGAGCAACGATATTTGTAGTTCCACTTCCCATGAAAGGATCCAAGACCACATCGCCTTCTTGTGTGAATAATTTGATAAACCACTCCGGCAAAGATGACGGAAATGCCGCACTGTGATTTTTATTATTGCACTCAGTAGCCAGATGTAAAACATTTGTAGGATATGCCATTTCCTGGGATAACAATTTTTTTTGTGCCATATAAATTCTTCTTTCTACAACCAGCCTTGCTTTCGCATTTCCAAAATGAGTTCCAAAACGTATGTGCTTCTTTCTCCATTTTGAACTTTTTCCTTTATATTCAGTATGAAAGTACTTGTCGGCTTAAGCACTCTCAACAACTCGGCAGAAATCGGCAAAAATCAATCGACATATTTATTGGTAGAAATACCACCGTATGTATTCTTTCTTTGATCAGCGTATGGAGGCGAAGTCACAATCAAATCGACAGAATTGTCTTCTAACAATTTCAATTTCTGCAAGCAATCACATTGATATATCGTTGTTTTACTCATAAAATTCCGTAAGAATAATGATTAAATGTTATTTACAAACTTACGAATTTATTTCATTCATTACAAGAAGAATAAAGTTAAAAATAATTCACAAAATAACAAAAACGCAGAGTCACCAAATCTCTGTGTCTCTGCGTCTTCACGTTTCTAAGCCAACAAACCAATATTATTAACTATACATTGTTCATTATTCATTATTCATTATTCATTGTTCATTATTCATTATTCATTGTTCATTATTCATTGTTCATTATTCATTGTTCATTGTTCATTGCAAATCACTTCCTCAGCGCTGCAATCTGTTGTTCAAGGACTTTGATCTTCGCTTCAGCGTCCGACTTTTTCTTTCTTTCCTTATCGACGACTGCTGCCGGCGCACCATTGACAAATTTCTCGTTCGACAGTTTTGCCTCGACTGATTTCAAGAATCCTTGTGCATATTTCAACTCTTCTTCCAACTTCTTGATCTCAGCTTCTGTATCGATATTGTCTGTTACAGGAATGAAAAATTCCACTGCCTTCACCAAGAAACCGAATGCGTCTTGTGGATTTTCAGTAACGTAATTTATTGAACTCACATTACATAACTTCATGATAACAGAATCGAAGTCTTTGTTCACGCTACCGTCTTTGTCAACAACGATAAGTTCGATGGCTTCTTTCATCGAGATGTTCTTCTCGGCACGAATCTTACGTATATTGTTGATAACGTCTTGTGTGAATATGAACTGATTTAAGATGTCATTGTCAACGACTTGTTGTTTTGGCTGTTGAGCTATGATGATGTCGTCACCGTCCTGACGTTCTTTCAAAAGATGCCATATATCTTCTGTGATGAAAGGCATGAAAGGATGTAATATCTTCATCAAGTTCTCGAAGAATGTCACTGTTGCGTTGTATGTCACAGCATCGATTGGCTGATTCATCGGAGCTTTCACCATTTCGAGATACCATGAACAGAAATCGTCCCATACGAGTTTATAGATTCCCATCAAGGCATCGGAGAGACGATATTTGTCAAGGTTGTCGTTTGTTTCTTGAAGCACTTGATAGAATCTCTGTTCGAACCATTTCATCGCCATTTTGGCTGTTTCAGGTTGCGGGATGTTTTCATCTACTTTCCAGCCTTTCACGAGACGGAGGGCGTTCCACATCTTGTTGCAGAAGTTACGTCCTTGTTCGCACAAAGCCTCATCAAAAGGAAGGTCGTTGCCGGCAGGTGCTGTGAGCATCATACCCACTCTCACGCCGTCGGCTCCGTATTTGTCGATGAGTTCGATAGGGTCTGGTGAGTTGCCGAGCGACTTGCTCATCTTACGACCTAATTTGTCACGGACGATACCTGTGAAATATACTTTCTTGAAAGGAACTTCTTGTTTGTACTCTTCGCCTGCCATAATCATACGGGCGACCCAGAAGAAGATGATGTCTGGACCTGTGATGAGGTCGTTGGTAGGATAATAATATTTGAATTCTTCGTTATCAGGATTCAAGATTCCGTCGAATAACGAGAGAGGCCATAACCATGATGAGAACCATGTGTCTAAGCAGTCGCTCTCTTGACGTAAGTCTTCCATCGTGATATTGTCGCCGGCTTTTTCCTTAGCGAGTCTGAGAGCTTCTTCCGGAGTCTCAGCAACGACATACCCGCCTTCAGGCAGGTAATAAGCAGGAATCTGATGTCCCCACCAGAGCTGACGGCTGATACACCAGTCTTTGATGTTTTCTAACCAGTGACGATAGAGGTTTACATATTTTGAAGGATAGAACTGTATCTCGCCGTCGAGAACAGGTTTGAGAGCTATCTCAGCGAGATGTTCCATTTTGAGGAACCATTGCATCGAGAGTTTTGGTTCTATGGCGACGTGAGTACGTTCTGAATAACCCACCTTATTATTATAGTCTTCAACTTTTTCCAAGAGACCGGCAGCGTCTAAGTCTTTCACGATTTGTTTACGAACAGCGTCGCGGTCCATGCCGACGTACATTCCGGCAGCCTCGCTGATGGTAGCGTCGTCGTTGAAGATATTGATGCTTTGAAGATTATATTTCTCACCGAGCATATAGTCGTTCACGTCGTGAGCCGGAGTGACTTTAAGACAACCCGTACCGAATTCGATGTCAACATATTCGTCTTCGATGACAGGGATAGCGCGACCTACGAGAGGCACTATGACTTTCTTGCCTTTGAGGTGAGCGTTTTTAGGGTCGTTAGGATTGATACACATAGCGGTGTCGCCCATGATAGTCTCAGGACGTGTTGTTGCTACGATAGCATATCCGTCTTCGCCCTCGATTTTATAACGTAAGTAGAAAAGTTTGCTATGTTCTTCTTTGTATATCACTTCTTCGTCGCTGAGGGCGGTGAGAGCCTTAGGATCCCAGTTGACCATTCGGACGCCACGATAGATGAGACCTTTATTATATAAGTCGCAGAAGACGTGGATGACGCTCTTGCTGCGAGTCTCGTCCATTGTGAAGGAAGTACGTTCCCAGTCGCAGGAAGCACCGAGGCGACGGAGCTGTTTCAAGATGATGCCGCCGTGTTCGTGAGTCCAGTCCCAAGCGTGTTTGAGAAATTCTTCGCGGGTAAGGTCGGTTTTCTTGATACCTTGCTGAGCGAGTTTTGCCACCACTTTAGCTTCAGTAGCGATAGAAGCGTGGTCGGTGCCAGGAACCCAGCAGGCGTTCTTACCTTGCATACGAGCGCGGCGAATGAGAACGTCTTGGATGGTGTTATTCATCATGTGACCCATGTGAAGCACTCCCGTCACATTCGGCGGAGGAATGACAATTGTATAAGGTTCACGCTCATCAGGCGTTGAGTGAAAATAATTCTTGTCTAACCAATGCTGATACCATTTAACCTCAGTATCTTGAGGATTGTATTTGCTGCTGATTTCCATTTGTCTAAAAATATTTAAGGTGCAAAGATAAGAAAAGGCAAAAGACGAAAGACAAAAGACAAAAGATTTTTTATATTGTAATGAATTAGGATGATCATGTTTTTATTTTGCAAAATACTATAAGTATATGATTATTAATATGTTGCAAAAAAACAAAATTTGATTTTTAAATATAAAAATATACTATCTTTGCGAGCGGAAAACGTTTAATTAATTATTTTAAATTTTAAGTTCATGAAAAGATTTTTTATTTTATTTGCAGCATTATTTATTTCAATGCTTTCGTTTGCACAGAATTTAGATGATGTTAAACAGATTAAGAAACAGGGTGGAATGATAGTTAATATTGAGACTAATGAGGAACTCTCTGATAATGAGTTAAAACAGATTTTTGATGAAGACTTATACAGTACATATATCAGAGGAAAGAATCAACGTATTGTATCAATTCGATTTTGGGCTTCTACTGCAGCATGTGCTGTGTCTTCGATTACATCTTGGGTTGTAGCAGGTTTACTTGCAAAAGATTGTTATAATAATCATAATCATTCAAGTGATTTTGAGAGTGGATCCTTTTGTTCTGGGAATGCAGTCCTTGCTTGGCAATTAATAGGGGGATCTTTTGCTTTTGCTACAGTTGTGCTTGCAGTGCCATCGACAATACTCACCATAAGTAGTTGTAAAAGCATGAATTATGCTGTTGACAATTACAATAGTAAGTCTTCAGACCTTACGCTTAATTTTGGAGCTACGAACAACGGCATTGGATTTACATTGAAGTTTTAAGTCAGATGAAATATTATTTCATAATTAAAAAGAGGCTGTCTAACAACAAAAAGTTAGGCAGTTTCTTTTTTTATGAGCAAAACTCTGGATTATTAACATATTTGAAGATTTTTCCATGAGGGTTCTG
>SUWT01000068.1 GCA_015061335.1 Lentimicrobiaceae bacterium
AACTTGCATTCGGAACTTTTGGAATAAAATCAATGGAGGACGCATTGATTACAGCTCGTCAAATCGAAGCTGCTCGTCAAGCTGTTACTCGTTACATGAAACGTGAGGGACAAATTTGGATCAGAATATTCCCTGACAAACCTATCACCAAGAAGCCACAAGACGTTCGTATGGGTAAAGGTAAGGGAGATGTCGAATACTTTGCAGCTCGCGTATATCCTGGTCATATGCTTTTCGAAGCTGAAGGCGTGCCATTAGCAATCGCTAAAGAAGCTATGCGTTTAGCCGCTCAAAAGTTACCTGTTACAACAAAGTTCGTTGTAAGAAGAGATTATGTTGAATAATAAGAAGGAACAAGCACTATGAAAAAAGAAGCTATCAATGAATTAAGTACAGCTGATTTGATGGAACGCATCGAAGAACAACGAGCACAATACGTAAAAATGAAGCTCAATCATGCAGTTTCACCGCTGGATAACCCTCATAAATTAGGCGCTTGTCGCAAGAGTATCGCAAGAATGATGACTGAACTTAGAAAACGTCAGATCATAGAAGGTAAAAAAGACAATAAATAATAACGACGAAAGGAATTATCATGGAAAGAAATCTTAGAAAAGAGAGAATAGGCGTTGTTGCTAGCAACAAAATGGATAAAACCATAGTCGTTGTTATTGAACGTCGTACCAAACACCCTATTTACGGTAAATTCGTTAAGAATTCTACACGTTTTATGGCACATGACGAGAAAAATGAATGCAATATCGGTGACACCGTACGTATCATGGAAACTCGTCCGTTAAGTAAGAACAAACGTTGGAGACTCGTTGAAATAATAGAAAGGGCTAAGTAATGTTACAACAAGAATCAAGACTTGCAGTAGCCGATAATAGTGGCGCAAGAGAAGTACTCTGTATCAGAGTTTTAGGCGGTACAAAAAAACGTTATGCTGGTATCGGTGACGTTATAGTAGTGACAGTAAAAGACGCTACCCCTGGCGGTAACGTGAAAAAAGGTGCTGTCGTAAAAGCAGTTGTTGTCCGCACTAAGAAAGAAATCCGTCGCGCCGACGGCTCATACATTCGTTTCGACGATAACGCATGCGTGTTGTTAAACAACGCAGGCGAAATGATGGGAACTCGTATCTTTGGTCCTGTAGCCAGAGAATTGCGTGAGAAACAATATATGAAAATCGTATCTCTTGCACCTGAGGTACTCTAATTAAAGAAAGGGACAAGTTATGAGTAAATTACATTTGAAAAAAGGCGATAACGTAGTAGTTATCTCCGGAACCCAAAAAGGAAAAAAAGGCTCAGTGCTTAGCGTCAATGTAGAAAAACAAAGAGCAATAGTTGACGGCGTTAATTTAGTCTCTAAACACGCACGTCCTAGCACCGAGAATCCTAAAGGTGGTATAGTGAAGAAAGAGGCTGGCATTCATATCTCTAACCTTATGGTATGCGATAAGAATGGCAAGCCAGGCCGCATCGGTCGCAAAAAAGATGACAATGGTAAATCAATCCGTTATTCTAAAAAATCAGGGGAGGTTATTAAATAATGAACTATCAACCCAAACTCAGAGAACAGTATAAGAGTGAAATCGTGCCTGCATTGATGAAAGAATTCAATTATAAAAATGTTATGCAGGTTCCACGGCTTTTGAAAATTTCACTCAATCAGGGTATCGGCGCAGCTTTGGCTGATAAAAAACTGATTGACTATGGTGTAGAAGAAATGTCTGCTATCACCGGACAAAAAGCCGTTCCGACTATTTCTAAATGTGACGTTTCTAACTTTAAGTTACGTCGCGGAAACCCGATCGGTGTACGTGTAACATTGCGTGGTGACAGAATGTACGAATTTCTCGAACGCCTTGTCGCTGTTGCTTTACCACGTGTACGCGACTTCAGAGGTATTAACGACAAAGGTTTCGACGGACGCGGAAACTACAGCTTCGGCGTTACAGAACAAATCATTTTCCCAGAAATCGATATGGATAAAGTGTACCGTATCAATGGTATGGATATAACCTTTGTAACTTCAGCAAAAACCGACAAGGAAGCTATGGCCTTGTTGAAACAGTTTGGTCTTCCATTTAAAAATCAGAAAAAACAGTAAGGTATGGCAAAAGAGTCAATGAAAGCCCGCGAGCGCAAAAGAGCACAAATGGTTGAGAAATACGCAGCTAAACGCGCTGCTCTTAAGGAAGCAGGAGATTATATAGGACTCCAAAAACTTCCTAAAAACGCTTCTCCTATCCGTCTGCATAATCGCTGTCAGCTTACCGGACGTCCAAAAGGTTATATGCGTCAGTTCGGCATCTCACGTATAAACTTCCGTGAAATGGCACTGAAAGGTTTAATTCCAGGTGTTAAAAAAGCAAGTTGGTAAACTTTAAAAATTAAGACAATGATTACAGATCCTATAGCAGATTTCTTGACACGCATTCGTAATGCTGTCAACGCTAAACATAGAATAGTAGAAGTCCCTGCTTCAAACGTTAAAAAGGCTATTACCCAAATCCTTTTCGAAAAAGGTTATATCCTTAACTATAAATTTGAAGAAGAAGGTCCTCAAGGCACAATTAAAATAGCTTTGAAATATCATCCTGTAACTAAACAACCAGCTATTACAACAATCACAAGAGTTTCAACTCCTGGTTTGCGTAAATATGCTGACTCTGAAAGCCTTCCAAGAGTGATGAACGGCTTAGGTATAGCTATCATCTCTACTTCTCAAGGTATTATGACTGATAAAGAAGCTCGTAAACTCCATATCGGAGGCGAAGTGTTGTGTTACGTAAGTTAATGAAAGGAGAATAGCAATATGTCATTATCAAGAATCGGTAAATTGCCTATCGCTATCCCAGCTGGCGTAGAGGTATCAGTAAATGACAACGTTTTCACAGCTAAAGGAAAATTAGGACAATTGTCACAAGATGTCCACGGCGACGTTATCATTAAAATCGAAAACGGTCAAGTCATCGTAGAACCTGCTAACATCCCTAATGCAGGTGCAAAACACGGTCTCTATCGCGCTTTATTCTTTAATATGGTAAAAGGCGTATCAGAAGGCTTCGAAATCGTTCAAGAACTCGTTGGCGTCGGTTATAAAGCCGAAGCTAAGGGCCAACAGTTAGAATTATCCCTCGGATTTTCACATACAATCGTTATGGTATTCCCTGACGAAATCAAAGTGGAAACAGTGAACGAAAGAGGTAAGAACCCAATCATTAAATTGCGTTCTTACGATAAACAACTTCTCGGTCAAGTTGCAGCAAAAATTCGCTCATTCCGTAAACCTGAACCTTACAAGGGCAAAGGTATTAAGTTCGTCAATGAAGTTTTAAGACGTAAACAAGGTAAAGCAGCAGGTAAATAATAAAACGATAATCGTAAAACGCAATTAAGATGGCAACAAAAGTTAAAAAAATAACAAGAAGATTGAATATCAAAAGACGCGTCAGAAAAGTCGTTAAAGGTACTGCTGAACGTCCAAGAATGTCTGTCTTCAGAAGCAATAAACAGATTTACGTTCAATTGATCGATGACCTCGCAGGTAGAACATTACTCGCAGCAAGCTCACGTGAGAACGGAATCGAAGATGAAAAGATTACAAAGATTGAAAAAGCAGCTAAAGTCGGTGCCTTGGTGGCAGAAAAAGCTAAAGCAGCAGGTATTGAAACAGTTGTATTCGATCGTAATGGTTATTTGTATCATGGTAGAGTGAAATCTTTGGCTGATGGAGCTCGTAATGGTGGATTAAAATTCTAAAACTATGTCAGAAGTAAACGTAAAAAGAGTAAAAACTTCGGAAATCGAGTTTAAAGAACGTTTAGTTAGCGTTCAACGCGTTACTAAGGTTACCAAGGGTGGTCGTACTTTTAGCTTCTCAGCTATCGTAGTTGTCGGCAATGAAAATGGTGTGGTTGGTTACGGTCTTGGTAAAGCCAAGGAAGTTCAAGCCGCTGTTGCCAAAGGTGTCGATGATGCAAAGAAAAACTTGATAAAAGTTCCTATCATTAACGGAACCCTCCCTCACTCACAATACGGTAAATATTGTGGAGCATACGTTTATGTACAACCTGCAACTCCTGGTACTGGTGTTATCGCAGGCGGTGCTATGCGTGCTGTGTTAGAAAGCGTCGGCGTTAAAAACGTCTTGGCTAAATCAAAAGGTTCTTCAAACCCTCACTCAGTAGTTAAAGCTACTTTCGCCGCATTAAGCCAAATGCGCGATGCACGTATGGTAGCTCAAATGAGAGGCGTTGATTTGGATGTGGTGTTTAACGGATAATCTTAAAGCTATGAAAAAAGTAAGAATAACATTGATTAGAAGTGGCATCGGCAGACCACAAGACCAAAAAGATACTTTGGTAGCATTAGGTCTTAGAAAAATGAACCGTTCTGTAGAGGTTGACATGGAAAACCCATGCTTGGCCGGTATGGTTGAAAAGGTAAAACACCTTCTCAAAATAGAAGAAATTTAATTGTTGAACTAAGAAAATTAATTATAGTATGGATCTTAGTAATCTTAAACCAGCCAAAGGCTCAGTAAAGACTCGCAAAAGAATCGGCCGTGGTCAAGGCTCCGGTAGAGGCGGTACATCAACACGTGGTCACAAAGGCGCTGGCTCACGTTCAGGTACCTCACACAAAATCGGTTATGAAGGCGGTCAAATGCCATTGGCACGTCTCGTCCCTAAATTCGGTTTCAAGAATATCAACCGTAAGTTCTATCGTCCAGTCAATATCGAAGTCCTTCAAGATTTCGCTGACTGCGGTATCAATGAAATCACTCCAGCATTGTTGATGGAAAACGGTTTCGTCGGCAAGAACGAACTCGTGAAGATTCTTGGTAACGGAGAATTACAGGCACAAATGACTGTCAAAGCTCACGCTTTCTCAAAAAGCGCAGAGACTGCTATCGTTAACGCTGGTGGAACAATTGAGAAAATTTAACAAATAAAACTGAAGAGACATGAAGGAGTTATTAATAGTTATTTTGGTATGTGTAGTAATAGCCGGTATTCTTTGGACGAATAAACGACTCAGAGAAAACATACGAAATATCTTTAAAATTGAAGAACTCCGTAAGCGTATCACCTATACGATATTAATCATCTTGATTTATCGTTTCGGTTCTTACGTGGTTCTCCCCGGAATCGATCCTAATCAACTCGCTGAGTTGCAAAACCAGAGTAGTACTGGTCTTCTCGGTTTGTTGAATATGTTTTCAGGTGGTGCTTTCGCTAATGCTTCAGTATTCGCTCTTGGTATCATGCCATACATCACTGCATCTATCATCGTGCAGCTGCTAGGTATGGCTATACCTTATTTCCAACGTTTACAAAAAGAAGGTGAAAGCGGTCGCCGTAAAATAAATCAAATCACTCGCTACCTGACAGTGATAATAGTTGCTGTTCAAGCTCCTGGTTATATCGCTAACTTACGCGCTCAATTACCAGCAGAAGCTATCTATCCTTTCGTAGCTGGCGGCTCACCAACATTGTTCTTCTGGATTGCTTCAGTGATAATACTTATCGCCGGTACTTTATTCGTCATGTGGCTCGGTGAACGTATCACTGATAAAGGTATAGGTAATGGTATTTCCTTAATCATTATGATTGGTATCATCGCTCGTTTACCTTTCGCACTCTTCGCTGAAGTAGCATCACGCTTTACACAAGGTCATGGCGGTCCTATCTTCTTCTTAATAGAGATAGTAGTCCTCGTCCTCGTGATTATCATGACTATTTTGTTAGTTCAAGGTACTCGCAAAATACCGGTACAGTATGCTAAACGCGTTGTTGGAAACAAACAATACGGCGGCGTACGTCAATATATCCCTCTTAAGGTGAATTCAGCCGGTGTTATGCCAATCATTTTTGCTCAGGCAATCATGTTCGTGCCTATCACTATCGCAGGTTTCACACAAAGTGAATCTATGTCAGGCTTCATGAGAGCATTCACTAATATGAATGGCTTCTGGTATAACTTCGTATTCTTCGTATTAATCATCGCTTTTACATACTTCTACACAGCTGTTACTATCAACCCAGCTCAAATGGCAGAAGATATTAAAAAGAACGGTGGCTTTATCCCAGGTGTAAAACCAGGTAAAAAGACACAAGAATACTTTGATACAATAATCTCAAGAATAACATTACCAGGTTCAATATTCTTAGGCGTTGTAGCAATCATGCCTGCTATAGTCTCTATACTTGGCGTTAATCAGCAATTCTCACAATTCTACGGTGGTACTTCATTGTTGATTCTCGTCGGTGTTGTGTTAGATACTTTGCAACAGATTGAAAGTCATCTCTTAATGCGCCATTACGATGGTTTGACAAAAACAGGTCGTATTAAAGGTCGCTCAGGAAGAATGTAAGATTTCTTAATTATGATTCATTATAGAACTGATAAAGAAATTGAGTTGCTTAGACAAGCTGCTTTACTGGTGGGAAAAACACTGGGTGAAGTAGGAAAGCATATACGTCCGGGTATCCGTACCATCGAACTCGATAAGATAGCTGAAGAGTTTATCAGAGATCATGGAGCTGTACCTGCATTTAAAGGCTACGAAGGATTTCCCGGAAGTCTATGCATATCTGTCAATGAAGCTGTAGTACACGGAATACCAGGTAATTACGAACTTCGTGACGGAGATATAGTTTCTGTCGATTGTGGCACGATTTTGGATGGCTATGTCGGTGATTCTGCATACACCTTTACAGTAGGTGAAGTGCCTGAAGAGATTAAATTATTCCTTCAAAGGACAAAAGAATCTCTATATAAAGGTATAGAACAGGCTGTTGCAGGAAACAGAATCGGAGATATTGGTTACGCAGTTCAAAGTTACGTAGAACAATTTGGCTACGGAGTTGTACGCGAGTTAGTCGGTCATGGCGTTGGACGCAAAATGCATGAAGATCCACAAGTTCCTAATTACGGTAAACGTGGTACAGGAACAAAATTGGCTGAAGGCATGGTCATCGCTATTGAACCGATGATAACTCTCGGACGACGTGATATTTTACAGGAAAGGGATGGCTGGACCATAACGACAAGAGATAGAAAACCGGCCGCTCATTTCGAGCATGACGTGGCAGTGCGTAACGGAAAAGCTGAGATATTATCAAGTTTTGAATGGATAGAACAGGAAATCAGTAAATAAAAGAATATTATATGGCAAAACAATTGTCGATAGAACAAGACGGAACAGTAGTAGAATCATTGGGTAATGCTATGTTTAGAGTGGAGTTGGAAAATGGACTTCAAATTATAGCTCATATCTCCGGAAAAATGCGTATGCATTATATAAAAATACTCCCTGGCGACAGAGTAAAACTCGAAATGTCTCCCTATGATCTGACAAAAGGACGTATAACATTCAGATATAAATAATAAAATGTCTTGTCCTACGTTATAGCAGGATAAGTAAAACAAAACATGACTTTAAAGAAATTAAGATAATATAATAAATATGAAAGTCAGAGCATCAATCAAGAAAAGATCAGACGATTGCAAAATTGTGCGTCGTAAAGGTAAATTGTATGTAATTAACAAAAAGAACCCTAAAGAAAAACAACGTCAGGGTTAATAACAACGTAAAACAATAAAATTATGGCAAGAATCGCGGGTGTTGATATCCCTAACAACAAACAAGGTCAAATATCTTTAACCTACATTTATGGTATTGGTCGTTCACTTGCTAAGGAAATCCTTGCTAAGGCAGGTGTAGATCCAGAGAAGAAAGTTCAAGATTGGAACGATGATGAACAAAATACTATCCGTACAATCATCGGTGACCAATATAAAGTAGAAGGTGAACTTCGTAGTGAAATTCAAATCAATATCAAACGTTTAATGGATATTGGTTGTTACAGAGGAATCCGTCATCGTTCAGGATTACCTTTACGCGGTCAAAGTACCAAAAATAACGCACGTACTCGTAAGGGACGTAAGAAAACTGTTGCAAATAAAAAGAAAGCCACTAAGTAATAAGTAATTAACTTTTTGGTTGGATCATAAAAAACCATTATAAAAATAAATTAAACAATGGCAAAAAACACAAAAGTCGTTAAGAAACGTGTTGTTAAGATCGAAGCTGTAGGAAAAGCATTCATCAAAGCTTCTTTCAATAACATCATTATTTCCTTGACAAACAATGAAGGACAAGTCATTTCTTGGGCATCAGCCGGAAAAATGGGCTTCAAAGGTTCAAAGAAAAACACACCTTACGCAGCTCAAATGGCAGCCGAAGATTGCTCTAAAACAGCGTATGACTTGGGATTACGTAAAGTAAAAGTATTCGTAAAAGGACCAGGTTCAGGTCGTGAATCAGCAATCCGTTCTATCAACGCATCAGGCATTGAAGTGACAGAAATCGTTGACGTTACTCCATTACCACACAACGGTTGCCGCCCACCTAAACGTAGAAGAGTGTAATTTTTATTAAAATGTTAAAAATTAAGAGTTATGGCAAGATATACAGGTCCTAAAACAAAGATAGCACGTAAATTTGGTGAACCAATATACGGAGCTGACAAAAATTACGAAAAAAGAAATTATCCTCCAGGACAACATGGCGCAGCTAAGAGAAGAAAGAAAGTCTCTGAATATGGCGTACAGTTGATGGAAAAACAAAAAGCAAAATACACCTACGGTATCTTAGAACGTCAGTTCAGAAACTTGTTCGAAAAAGCTAACAGAAAAAAAGGTATCACCGGTGAAATTTTACTTCAACTCATTGAATCACGTTTAGATAACTTAGTTTATCGTTTCGGTATAGCTCCAACACGCGCAGCAGCTCGTCAATTGGTAAGCCACCGTCATATAACAGTCAACGGTAGAGTTGTCAACATTCCTTCTTATCTCGTGAAAGTTGGTGACATTATTGCAGTACGTGAGAAATCCAAGAGCTTGGAAGTCATTACTAATTCAGTGGATGGCCGCGGAAACCGCTATCCATGGTTAGAATGGGATTCAGATAAATTATGCGGTAAATTCATGACTTATCCAAACCGCGAAGATATTCCTGAAACCATCAATGAACAACTTATCGTTGAGTTGTATTCTAAATAATCGAATATAAACTGATATTATGGCAATATTAGCATTTCAAAGACCTGATAAGGTTATAATGGTAGAATCGACAGACAAGCACGGTGTCTTCGAATTTCGCCCACTCGAACCTGGCTTCGGTATGACAATCGGTAACGCCCTAAGAAGAGTTCTCCTCTCTTCTCTGGAAGGCTTCGCTATCACATCAATACGTATTGAAGGCGTTCAACATGAACTCGCTCCAATACCAGGTGTTATCGAAGACGTCGCCGATATGGTACTCCGTTTTAAACAGGTTCGCTTTAAACAACAAATCCCGGGCGAAACATTTGAGAAGGTTAATGTGGTTATCGGCGGTCAAGATCAATTCGTGGCTGGCGACATCAATAAATTCCTCTCTGTGTTCCAAGTGTTGAACCCTGAACTCGTCATCTGCCACATGGACCCTTCTGTTAAATTGTCAATAGAGTTGACAATCAACAAGGGTAGAGGATATGTGAATGCTGACGAAAATAAAGTGTTGAATGCACCTATCGACACTATCGCCATAGATTCAATCCATACTCCAATAAGAAATGTCAGCTATAAAGTGGAAAACTACCGCGTCGAACAAAAAACCGACTACGAAAAACTTATATTTGACATCGAATCCGACGGATCAATAAATCCTAAAGACGCATTGGAAGAAGCAGCTAAAATTCTTATCTATCACTTTATGCTCTTCTCTGACGAGAGAATCACTATGGTTGACGATAAAAAGGCAGCTACCGACGACCTCGACGAAAGCTCCCTGCACATCCGTCAACTCCTTAAGACTAAACTCGTTGAAATGGATCTCTCAGTTAGAGCTCTTAATTGCTTGAAAGCAGCTGACGTGGAAACATTAGGTGATTTGGTTGCCTTAGATAAACATGACCTCCTTAAATTCCGTAACTTCGGTAAGAAATCCCTCACCGAACTCGAAGAATTGGTCAGAACTAAAGGATTAGAATTTGGAATGAATATCAGCAAATATAAATTAGATAAGGAATAATAAAGATGAGACACAATAAGAAATTTAATCACTTAGGAAGAAAAAGCGCACACCGCGAAGCTATGCTCGCAAATATGGCAACATCGCTTATTCTTAATAAACGTATCATAACTACAGTAGCTAAAGCTAAAGCTTTACGTATATACGTAGAACCAATGATCACTCGTTCCAAAGACGATTCAACAACTTCTCGCCGCGTAGTATTCTCTATGCTCCAAAGTAAAGAGGCTGTTACTGAATTGTTCCGCGAAATTAGTCAAAAAGTTGCTAACCGCCCAGGTGGTTACACCAGAATAATAAAATTAGGTACTCGTCTCGGCGATAGCGCAGAAATGTGTATGATGGAACTCGTTGACTATAACGAAATCTATTCAGGTTCAGATAAAAAAGCTAAAGTGGCAAAACCAACACGTAGAAGAGGTGGTAAGAAAAAAACTGAAACTCCTGCTGTTGAAGCTGCTCCAGCTGAAGAAAATAAAGCAGAATAATATTCTGCAATTAAAAAGACCTGACTTTTTGGTCGGGTCTTTTTTTTGAAAATCAAAATTGTTTTTTTATTTAATTAACCCTATTTATTACTATGAGCAGAATATCAAGTGTTTATGCACGTCAAATATTAGACTCACGCGGTAATCCTACCGTTGAAGTCGATGTTATCACTGAAGGTGGCGCTATGGGCCGCGCAGCAGTCCCGTCTGGCGCATCAACAGGTGTTCACGAAGCTAGAGAACTCCGTGACGGCGATAAATCTACATACCTCGGCAAAGGCGTTTTGAAAGCTGTTGAAAATGTCAACACTATCATCGCCGGCGAATTACAAGGTATGAACGTACTCGACCAAAATGAAATAGACAAGAAATTGTTGGAAATAGACGGCACTCCTAACAAAGACAGACTCGGAGCTAACGCAATACTCGGCGTTTCTTTGGCTTGCGCTAAAGCAGGTGCCTTATATACCGGTCAACCTCTTTATCGTTACGTAGGCGGTGTGAGCGCAAATACTCTCCCAATACCTATGATGAATATCCTCAATGGTGGTTCTCACGCTGACAATAGCATCGACTTCCAAGAGTTCATGATCATGCCTGTTGGCGCAACATCATTCCGTCAGGCTATCCAATGGGGCGCAGAAATATTCCATAACCTTAAAAACGTTCTCAAAAAAGCCGGCTATTCAACAAACGTAGGCGATGAGGGCGGTTTCGCTCCTAATCTCCGCTCAAATGAGGAAGCTATCGAAGTTATCCTCCAAGCTATCGAAAAAGCCGGTCGTAAACCAGGAGAAGAAATTTTCATCGCCCTCGACCCAGCTTCATCAGAATATTATCTTCCAGAAGAAAATGTTTATCACCTCCATAAATCAACAGGCGATAAATTGACACCATCACAAATGGTTGAATATTGGAAAGATTGGTGTTCAAAATATCCTATCATCTCTATCGAAGATGGTATGGCAGAAGACGATTGGGAAGGCTGGAGAATGATGACTGACGCTCTCGGTCATAAAATCCAACTCGTCGGTGACGACTTGTTCGTAACAAACGAAAAACGTTTAAGATTAGGTATCGAACGTAATGTGGCTAACTCAATACTCGTTAAGGTTAACCAAATCGGTTCATTGTCAGAAACAATAGCTGCTGTTAACTTGGCTTATCGTAACCAATACACAGCCGTTATGAGCCACCGCTCAGGCGAGACAGAAGATACAACAATCGCTGACCTCGCTGTAGCTCTTAACACAGGTGAAATCAAGACTGGTTCTGCATCACGTACAGACCGTATCTGTAAGTACAACCAACTTCTCCGTATCGAAGAAGAATTGGGTAGCATAGCTTACTATCCTGGCAAAAACCACAGATTCTGCAAATAATACATGATTTATAATGTAAAATGCTTGAGGCTGTCTAACAAGTTTAGACAGTCTTTTTTTTTGTATAATTATGTAATGTTGCCAAAGACAGTTTGGCGATAAGCTTGTAAATAAATGACAGTTA
>SUWT01000069.1 GCA_015061335.1 Lentimicrobiaceae bacterium
GAATGAAGTCATCGAGGCAGCTATGCCTTTGAGTTTGTCGAATAGCGTGTTGCCGAGTACGTTGTTGAAGAACTTTGTACTCATGCGCTTATGTTTTATGCGCGGCTACTTATTTGGCAAAACGGGCTTTCTGCAGGACACAAAAAAACGTGGGCGAAAACTTGTCCACGTCCTGAGGCCCTGAGAATTGCCCGTATTGGAAAACAAGTCACGCCCACGCTATAAGCGCAGGCATTCACGACTTGTTCGATCCAATACATTTTTTGAAATTTCTCAGGTTTCAAGGACGTTACCGAACAAATAGCAAACGCTATGGTTATGTGTTATTTTAAGGTTAAGGTGACGGCAGATGCTGTGTTTTGAGACGTGTCAACAACTTCTTGTTTATTTTCATTGGTGTTGTCGACGCGTTTGCTTTTTGGAGACGTGTCAACAACTTCTTGTTTATTTTCATTAGTGTTGTCGACGCGTCTCTACAGTTGTTTCTGCGACCTTAATTTATTTTTTATTTTTTTCTGTTTCTTGAATTAGATTTGTTTATCGTTAATATTTATTTATTTTGTTTGTTTTGCAAAGATAATTATTTTTCACAATCATTAGCAAGATTATTTGACCACTATTTGACCACTATATTACGGGGTGTTTAATATTATGAAATATCTGTTACGTGTGCGACCCATGATTAGATAAAACCTGCCAAGTAAAATATTCTGGATTATACACTTTTCAGAAATGTAATATTAAGTCTCTATTGTTATTCCGAAATACTGTATCAGCAGTTCAACACCTTGTTTGTGCTTTTGAGGGTTGGTTTCTTTCAGTTTGATGATATTCTGCAATTTCCATTGTACTGATGGATAGTTGCTCAAATTCCCGGCAGAACATTTGCTCCAATCTGGTGTGCCATCTTCAAAAGATATGATAAATTCTTTGTCAGTCTCTGTTAATGCAGCATTAATTAGGGTGATGAGTTTTGTTTTAGTGTCTTCATAATCGGCATAACTGAATTCAATATCAGTCATTCCATTAAATTGATTTTCTAAAGCATACGTTTGGTCAATGCTATTCGGTTGTAAAGATTCAATTATTGGTTTGTCGCTACCGAGTAAGCAAAGCATAAATCCATCTTTCACTTCATCGAAGGATGATATCTCCATATACTTGCAATCGAATAGGTCTCGAGGATGCTGACGACTTAATGCGGCGGTTATCTTGCCGCCATATAATTGTGAATAAGACACGGTACGGGCTTTGCAAGCCATACTGAATTCTTGCTGAGCCTTAGCACACAGCATTTTGTCTTCAGTTGCTCCAATTATACCTCTCTTTGTGCCGTTTACTTCGATTTTAACGATTGCACCATTGAGACTACATAACAATTTCAGTACATCATATTTTGGTGTGATTTTAATACCTGGAATAGCTTTCTCAATATTGGCTTTAAGCGTTTTGAGATGCTCATTTATGGTATTCAAACTCTGTACCCTATCTTGAATAGGGATATATGTCAAGTCAATATCTATTGAGTAGCGAGGCATATTTTTATGGAACAAGTTGATTGCTGTTCCTCCATGCACAGCAAAATCCTTGATACGATACACCAATGGCATTATGCGGATTAAAAGGGCTACTTGTCTTTTGTATATATCATTCATATTCGTCTAACTCTTTTGGCATAGTTATTTTATATTTATTTATATATATTCCATTCTCTACCAATTTCTGTTTTGATGTGCCGATGTTTATCTTATCCAGATTCAGCATATCAAACCAATAATGACCTGCTTTTTCGGCCATATATAAGAATACTCTTTTAACTCGCTGATTCTTTATGTTTTCAAGTAGTGTTTGTACCACTTCTGCACGTAGTGAAGTTAAATGCTCCATTATGTAGTACAAGTCCATATAATTGTATTGTTCCGGAATTAAAAGCAGACATTCCATAAAAGCTTGTTCAGGAGAAGATGCCAATACATCAACGCCGTCTATTCGTATAGTACTTGTCTGAGGGGTATCAATCATCTTTGTACTGAACGGTTTTATGGTTTTGTCAAAACTATCATTTGACATCCATTTAGGTGTTGTAGAATTGGGGTATGCCACCATAAGCAATGGTTTCCCCATGGGAACATAATGGTTGTAACCGAATAGTTCCAATGCAGAATGTGCAGCTACTCTTACTTTTTTATTCAACTGTGTATTGTAGCAGGATAATGCCGCAAATGAAGATAAAGAATCTCCTGTACGATACATAACTCCTTTATCCAAAGTCGCAAGCCAACCAGATTGTCGATACTTACTTATCAATTGGTCTGAATAGCCGTTCTTCCTCAACCAATCAGAGAAAAACAAGCCATTTTTTGTAGCAGACATTAGAAGTTGGTTTAATTTGCTTTTGTATTCTAAACTCATAGTTTATAAGAAATAATTAAATTCAACTGCAAAGATAATGCTTTTCTTAAGAAATATAATAAAATGGTTTGTTAAATTTGTTTAAACTAAACTATTGGTTTATAATAAGAGATTCCTTTATGATTTCGAGAAATTAGAGGTGTGCTTTTGGATGCTTTGTTGTTGGTAAGTGAAATAATAGAGAAGCTTCTGTAACTTTAAATTGATGAGATTGGATTTTTCGTCGGAGTTAAGACGAATAATGATGTAATCTGCAATAAGGTTAACATCGTAAGGTTTCATTTTTGTCATAGGTATTTGATTTATTTAATAACATCGCAAAGATATAATTATTTCACGGAATAGACTGTTGTTTTTGGAAATATTTTTCTGAAAATTATATATTGAATTTTAATTGATTTTTATATTCTAGAGACACCATCATCTGTTTTCAATCAGGTTTAATAATTGCTTGATAATGTATGGTTTCCATTCTTTTAGCATGTCCTCGAATGTTTCACCTTCTTCTAATAAGATGGAATATGTCAGGTCTTGGGTCAGGAATGGTATCGTCAATAGGCTTGATATGTTGTAAAACATAAAACGAATCGGGACTTGCTTGAGCTTTCCTTCTTTCATCTCTTGCTCGATGGTGTCGAGTGAATGTCTGAACTTCTCGTGTATGTTTAATTGCGTGGCGGTCTTGATAAGCAGATTGGCGTCTCTGTTAATCTCTCTCATCATGAACATCGGAAGCTTCGGATTGTCAATGAATAAGGCATAATAGGTGTCTATCATCTCTTCAATTCTTCTCTCTATATTCATGTCTTTCTGTGAGATGATGTCGAAGATCTTTGGAACGATGGAGAGTAGGATGTCGCCGAAGACGGCTTCAAACATCTTGTCTTTGGTACGAAAATAATAATGTAATCCGGGACGGTTGATGCCGGCTTTCGCGGCAATCTCACTCATACTCGTCTCGGCATATCCCTTCTCAATAAATAACGCCTTCGCTACTTCAATAATCTTCTCTTCCATAATCTAATTATTATATTTTAAACAATTCCTAATTTCTTATTAACCAGACGCATCAATTGCCTCGTGTTTACTTTATAGGTGTAATTGGCACGTCTCTACCATCATTCTCTCATTTTCTCAATAAATAAAATAAGTCTGTTTTTAATGTTGACATCGCTGACGCCACTGTCGAAGTCTAAGGACAATAGGTTTAATTGTGGATACATGTTCTTTAACTTCTTTTCTATTCCTTTGGAAATGATGTGATTGGCGATACATCCGAATGGTTGCAGACTTAAAATGTTGTTCGCGCCGCAGTGCATGTACGATATGATTTCGGCAGGGAGCAGCCAGCCTTCGCCAAATTGCGCGCTCAAAGTGATGACCTTCGATGCTTCTTCTGCTTCAGCAAATATGTCGTTGAACGGTATGTAATATCTGTGTCCCGAACATATTTTGTTTACCTTATCTATATGATTGCTAATGTGTTTGTAAAACATATTGATGACTACTTCCGAGATTCCTGTCTTTTCTAAATATGTCTTCTGATTTTCTTTTCTGTTTACGAAGAACTGGATGAAAAAGCCTGTCAGCAGCGGAGGAACGACTTCGATTTTCTGTTCTATGAGCCATTCGGTTATGTCTCTCTGCGAGAATGGGTTGTGCTTTAAAAATATCTCTCCGACGATTCCTACCTTTGGTATTTCATTTCCTGCTTCATCATTTTTGCATATAGAGTCGAACTCTTTTACTGCTTCTCTGAGATAATCGTATAACTTATTGCTTTTGTTGCTCTTAATTATGTCGGAACCTAACTTAAGATATTTGTCGCGAAGCTGTTTGGCAATGCCGACTTTGTTTTCTCTAACGACAGATGAGTGGTATAATTTGCTGATGGAATCGCTGTAAAGAACCGCACGTATTGCTGTCGGCAATATCTTTAACCAGTTGATTTTGAATGCCGGCTGATTGTTTTCTAATTCGTCTCCTGCGGAAAATGAGATGACGGGCGTGTTTAAATATCCGGCATCGACTAAGGCTTTCTTTAACATCGGGAGGTAGTTGGAGGCGCGACATTGTCCTCCTGTCTGCGTGATGCAAACGACGCATTCTTCGGCATTGTATCTGCCTTCCTTGAACGCCTTGATGACGTCGCCGATGATTAAAGTGGCTGGATAACAGACTTCGTTGTTGGCGTATTTCAATCCCCATTCGCCTGAGGCTTCGTTGCTTATCGGCAGTATATCAACATTATAGCCAATGTTATGGAATGATGCCGGAATGAGAGGGGAGATGTATGTGGTAAAAAACGGTGCTATTATCTTTTTGTTTCTGAATCTGTCGTCGTATATTGGTGTCGTCTGAAAATCAATAGTCTCTGTTTTTCTTTCTGCCATCTTCAAACTTTCTACCAATGAACGAATCCTCAGCTTCATTGAACCGATATTGTTGATGTCGTCTAACTTCAACAGTGTGTAAGTGCAGTTGTTACGCAAAAGCATATCGCGAATCTCATCAATGAAAAAGGCATCGGGACCGCAACCGAATGATGTCATCTGAACAAACTGTAAGTCATTGGTTTTATGTTGTTTGTTATAAGTTGTCAGCCATTTGGCGGCTTTCATGATTCGGTTTGGATACGACCATTGTGAAAGGAAATGTGTGTCGCGAATGTAAATGTCCTTGTCTCTTGTGATGTCTTCGGAAATCACGTTGATGCCCATCTCGGCGAGCATGTTGGAGATGTTATGCTGAATGAGAGGGTCGCTGTGATATGGTCGCCCGGCAAGTAAAATCGTTATCTCATTATTCTTTACCGACTTGTCTAAAATCTCTTGATTTATTCTTGTTAAGTCGTCTCTATATCTTGCGTGTTCTGCCTCAGCTTTGAGAAATGCTTTTTCGATAATGTCTTTTTTTATTCCTAAAGATGTGAGATAATCGAGGCATTGCTTCAATAAAGTCTCTCTGTTTCTGAAACTTATCGTAGGAGTGTCGAGCGGGATGTCTGAAGTTTGTACGCTGCCTATTACGGTAGAATAGGCTGTCACGATAGGGCAGTTGTAGCTGTTCTGCTCGTTGTTTTCGCCTTTTTCATAAATCACGAAAGGCATGAAAATCCTATCGACTTTTTTGTTTTGTAAATTGGCGATGTGACTATGTGTTAATTTTGCAGGGAAACAGATGTTGTCCGACATCACCATTCTCACATATTTCTCATATTCAGAGAAGTTGGAGTCGTCGGAAAGAATCACATTCAATCCGCATTCCGTGAACAAGGTGTGCCAGAACGGAAACTCCTCGAACATATTGAGTGCGCGTGCGATACCGATGTTAAGTTTATGCTGTGACTTTGTTTCGTTAGTCCTCGAAAACAGCAATTTATTTTTTATCTCGTAAATGTTATCGCCTTTTTTCTTTGAAGTCTCGCCATTGGTAAAATGTTTCTCGCATCTGTTTCCGGAGAAATATCTTCTTCCGTTACCAAAGTCGTAACATCTTATGGTACAATTATTTTCGCAACCTTTGCAGTTTAAGGTCTTGCTTGTATTAGAGGAAAGATTTAATAAATCATCGAGACTAACTTGTTGACTTATCGATTCCTTATCTTGTTGACTTATAGCATACAAAGCGCATCCGAATGCTCCCATCAATTCTGGATAGTCGCATCTTGACACTTCTGTCTCGCATAGTTCTTCTAAAGCTCTTACTATCGCGTCGTTGCGCATGGTTCCGCCTTGTACCACAATATGTTTTCCGAGTGATGAAGAATCTTTGAGTTTCAATACTTTATAAAGGCAGTTTTTCACTACGGAATATGCTAATCCGGCGGCGATGTCGCTTGCTGTCGCGCCTTCGCGTAAGACTTGTTTTACCTTGGAATTCATGAAGACGGTGCATCGTGTGCCTAAGTCGCATGGTGCTTTCGACTCGCAGGCTTTGGCGGCGAAGTCGGCAGCGGAGTAGCCGAGAGAATTGGCAAAAGTCTCTATAAATGAGCCGCATCCTGATGAGCAAGCCTCGTTGATTTCTATACGCTCGATGACGCCATTGTTAATAAAAATCGCCTTCATGTCTTGACCGCCGATGTCGAGAATGAAGCTGACTTCCTTATCTAAATAATGCGCTGCCTTATAATGTGCTATGGTCTCGATAATTCCATGATTGAACCTGAACGCCGTTTTTATCAGATCCTCGCCGTAACCTGTTGAGCAGCTGCCTTTAAACATCAGCGTGTTCTCGTTTTCACGACATTTTTCCTGTAACTTCTTCAGTCCTTCAACAACGCTTTCGATAGGTTTTCCGTTATTGTTTTTATAGAAAGAGAAGATGAGTTCGCCTTCATTGTTGAGGACAACAATTTTTGTCGTGGTGGAACCTGAGTCAACTCCGATGAATGCTTCTTGAATGCCTTTGTGAAGCGAACCTTGTCTTAATTTATTTTTAGAGATGCGTTCTTTCCACAGATGAAGTTCGGATTCATCATTAAAAATTGGTTTCAAATGATTGTTGGAATGTATCTTCCTTGATTTATTGCTGTCGTTCAACATATTAATCATGTCGTGCAGCATCATGATTTTATCGTCCTTATGTTTTGACAGTGCTGCTCCTGTGGCAGTTATGAGTTCGCCATGTTCAGGCAATATGATGTCGGAGTCGTTTATAGAGAGATTTTTCTTGAACGCGTTTCTCAGAGCGGGGATGAATGAAAGAGGACCTCCGCAGAATAAGATAGGCGTTTTTATCTCGCAGCCGTGAGCCAATGTGGATATGGTTTGAACAGCGACGGCATGAAATATAGAGGCTGCTATGTCTTCGCGGCTGACGTTTTTCGCTATGAGATTTTGTATGTCGGTCTTGCAGAACACTCCGCAACGTGATGCGATAGGATAGATTTGATTTGATTTCAGGGCGAGATCGTTAAGTTCTTCTGTGCTGATTCCTAACAGTATAGCCATCTGGTCGATGAAAGCTCCCGTGCCGCCGGCGCAGTTTCCGTTCATTCTCAGTTCATCGGCATTACCGTTTTTAAAGAATACGATTTTGGCATCTTCGCCGCCAATGTCTATCATAGTCTGAGCGATAGGGTAGTGGCGTTGAATTGTTTTTGAAGCAGCCACGACTTCCTGTATAAACTGAAAGTCATATAATTCGGCTAATCCCATTCCCACTGAGCCACTGACATTTAAACTGACTTTTTCATTTCCGATTATAGATTCCAACTCGTTGAGATACGACATAACGACATCCATCATCTGCGTATTATGTCTTCTATATCTGCTGAATATTATTTTGTCGTTCTCGTCAATCACTACTATTTTAGCAGTTGTCGAACCTATGTCTAATCCTATTTTAAACATATTTATTATAACTTTTACATATATGTCTGACAGGTGTGTCAAATGCAAAGATAACAAGAATTGTTTTATTGGAACAAAGGAATTTGAAATATTCCATGAAAGGTTGAAAAATATCAATGAATCTAAATCGGACAGAGATTTTATGGTGGAATGATGCGGTTCTGCTTATAATCAAAGAGAAAAAAATGTTCAATTCCACCTTGATGTTAGTTTCACTTCTCTATTTTAATTATCTTTGCACCACGAAAAAAATGACTTTTTATGGGATTTAACGAATTTATACTAACAGTAAATACTTCAAGCATAATTATCTTATTAGTGTTAGCTGCAATCTTACTCGTCGCGACTCGTTTCCGTGGAGAACATGCTTACGCCGCCGCCATCATCGTATTACCTAATGTCCCTGTTTATCTGTATAACGCAAGCGTGATGCTATGGCACGACCTTGCACTCTTCTTGTTTCCTATCAGCAGTTCAGTCAATCTTCTGCTGATGCCGTTGTTATGGCTATTTGCTAAAAAGAGTTTCGACAGTTCTTTCAGATTAAAGCCTATTCATTTGCTTCATTTGTTACCTGCATTAATATGTTTGGGATTATGTCTTTCCATGTCGCCGGAAGAACGTTTAGCTTCAATACGTTATGAGATGACGGGTAACACTACTTTGATAAACGACATCAATACCATTTTCGTATTTATACAGATGATTGCTTATTTTGCGGTCATTTTCCGTTTTTTACATCGTACTAAGAAAGCCATCGGTGACACACTTTCCGATGCCGAATGGATACAGAAAAGTTGGATTCCGGTGTTTGAATATCTATTCGCAGCTTTGTTTGTGATCGTAATGGTAGGCTTCTTCATCTCACCTTCTACCGGCACATGGCTTATACAGATATTGAATGTGATCGCTATGTTCTATTTGGTGTATAACATCATCGCACATCCTGTGATGCCGATAAAACAAGTCCCTGTTGAAATCGCCAATGATGATGTTTCAGAAACCGTCAATGCGGAAACTCCATCAACACATATTATGGACGAACAACTGATGAAAGATATCTGCGAAAGTGCATCTCAATATATGGAGGAAAGCAAGGCATACTTACGCCCAGACATCTCATTAGCAATATTTGCAAAGGAAATCAATATCCCTCAACGTAAGCTGTCGTTTGCCATCAACGGTTATTTGAAGTGTAATTTCTTTGAATTCGTCAACAGGATGCGTATTGAGGAAGCCAAACATCTTATGCAAAAACTCGACACATCAAACCTGAATATCGACAGCATTTATGCTGATTGTGGTTTCCGTTCTCGTTCCACATTTTATATGGTCTTCAAAAAAATGACAGGAAAAACGCCTGTTTCATGGTTAGAAGACAGATAAACCAGTCCAAACATCCGATTCTTGTACTGATTTTCCCGTAAAATAACTTAATATCTTATCTTTTTTTCGGAATTTTGCATCGCAAAAAATAAGGCAACGGGAAAAAGAATCATAAAATTTTCCTTGAATGTTAAAATAATGCTTATATTTGCATTATAGTTTAAGGAAGTGTGATGCTTCATTCTCTGAAAGCGAATCTGGTAAATTTACAGGACGAGAATAAGCTGATTCTTCACGCCGATTGTTGTACACCTATCTCTATACAAGGAGATTGTCGTATATGCCTGACGCGTGGCCGTTGCTTGTTTTTAGTCCGAGGGTTTTACCAGAACCTGCTTTCAAGAGACAAGTGGATGGACCACGCTTTTTTATACGATGAACTAATTTTAATGTACAACTAAATAAAATTAAACTATGAAAAGAAAACTTTTATTAATTGTGGCTGTCTTGTTCGTTACATTATCAAATCTGAAAGCACAAGACGTATTCAACAAAGGAACCATTGCAGTTAATGCAAGTATCGGTTTAAGTAACTACAACTATGGCTACGGCAGCTATGGTATCGGACTACCTCCAATCTCAGCAGCCGTTGATGTCGGTATCGTCGATGGTCTGATCGCCGATCGTGCAAGCGTCGGCGTGGGCGGTTATGCCGGTCTTTCCTCCTATTCTTACAAGTATTATGACTATTACAAAGAAAACATGACTCGTATGTGTTTCGGCGTAAGAGGTACTTTCCATTTCCAATTGACTGATAATCTCGACACTTACGCTGGTGTCATGCTCGGTTTGTACACCTATAGTTATAAGTACAGCTATAACCCTGACTATTACGATTATTATTATGATAATATCAGAAACAACCATTCAGATTTGGCTTTCTCATCTTTCATCGGAGCTCGTTGGTATATGAGCAAAAACTTCGGTTTCAACGCTGAAATAGGTTACGGATTTACCTATCTATCAGCTGGTTTAACATTTAAATTGTAATAAATATGAAAAAGATAATTGTCATAATGATGCTTCTTGTATTCGGATGCAGCATGGAATCGGAAGCACAGAATATCGTAAATCGAATTGCCAGAAGAGCAGAGAGAGCAGCTGTCAACGCTGTTGAACGTAACGTCTCCAAAAAGGTAGAGAATGCTGTTAACGAAGCCGTTGACGAAGCTTTCGAAGAAACTGAGAAAAAAGCTGAAAAAGAAATCGAAAAAGCAGAGAAAGAAATCAAAGAAGCTGAAAAGGAAATAATAGAAGCCGCTGAAGAGATGGAAGCAGTTCAAAAGGAAATCGAAGAGGAAGAAGCAACAATATTCCAAGATGCTGTGTCTTTAGACGAGTATGATTTCTCCATCGACTATGAACTCGTGGCAGATCCTTTCTTCGGCTATAAAGAAGGCGTGAAACTCACATTTGCCGACTTAGACAAAAAAGGCAAACCTACAGCTCACTCCGTCAACGAGATAACAAAATTAGAAGGCGAAGCTCCTTTCAACTGCACAGTGGAATATACCGTGTCGCTCCTCGACGACAAGAAAAATCCTCTCGGTATCGAGATGGTGCAGTCGTATAGTATCAGAAACGGTATCGTCACCTTCGACGAGGATTCCTTCGCAGGTCAGATGCTCCAAGGCATGGAAGTGAAAATATCAGGAACCTTGTTCCGCCTCCCTTCTAACGCTAAAGTGGGCGACACTTTCGAAGATTATTCTGTCCTAATCAATATGGGAGGAATAAAAAGCACTGCTCATGTGACAAACATCAGAATTACAGCTGAAGAGACTTTGACTATCGACGGCGTTGATATTGAATGCGTGGTGGTTGAAAACAACACCGCTTCAAAGGCTATAGGCATCAAGTCGGAAGGCACTCAGAAAATATGGTACGGCAGAGGCTACGGTGCTGTAAGAACTGAGACTTACGACAAAAAAGGCAAGATATTGACGACTAACGCTCTTGTAGAAATAGATTAAATGACTTAAAATAATAAACTAACCCTTAAAAATTTACTATTATGAAAAAATTCATTCACTTATTAGGAATCTCTATTATGTCATTAGCAATGACAGTTTTTATGGCTTCGTGTGACCCCGATGACCCATGGGGCGAAGGCGGTGGCAATACTCCTGGCGGCGGTGATGTCCCTGGTGGCGGAGGCGGCACCGACCCTACACAATTCAGCGGAAGTATCGATGTCAATACAACATGGCCTGACCTCGGTCTCCCTGTTGACTATGTGGTAAGCGGTACTTTGTATGTTAAAGGCAACGCTTTATTAACTATAGAACCGGGCGTAACTATCATGTTCGACGGTAACGACGGCGGCTTGACAGTAGAAGAGAACGCTGGTATCAGTATGGTTGGTACACCTGACAAACCTATCGTATTCACTGGTCCTACCAACAATCCAAACAACGGCTCTTGGAATAACATTTTGATTAATTCAGTACGTAATGACAACCGTTTGGAGTATGTTCAGTTCATAAGAGGTGGTTCACAAACAGGAAATTGGAGAGCTCCTGTAGAAATACGCGGTAAGGTTC
>SUWT01000070.1 GCA_015061335.1 Lentimicrobiaceae bacterium
CCGATGGATCTTATCCCAAGAAGCGTCTATAAATTATTAGGTGTGTTAGACGACGGTGCCGCAATGCTTTACGTCTATAAAAAGATTAAAGACAAAATCACTCCCGAAATCATGATGAAGGTGGAAAACACTCTCAACGAATGGTTCGGGGCTGAATATGAGATTCTATAGGTTATTTCTATAAATTATCTATAAGACGAAATTAGGAATCTCAAGATGCATCCCTATCATTTAGCGCTTCAACGCAGAAAAATATGCCGAACTGAAACAAAAAAGATTTAGATTGGAATAAAAAACAAAACAAATGGAACAAAATACTTTAAAAGATAAAATTCGTGGCTCGCTGATGGCGGGTGCTGCAGGCGATGCTTTGGGGTATGAGGTTGAGTTTATGAGCCGTCGCTCTATTCTCTCTCGTTATGGAGAGAATGGCATCACCAAGTTTGCTCTTGACAACAATGGCAAGGCGCTCATCAGCGATGATACGCAGATGACACTCTTTACTGCCAACGGTATGCTTATGGGATTAACTCGTGGACATATGCGTGGTATCGGTGGTCGCCCTGAAAATTATGTTACGGGGGCATATCTCGATTGGTATTATACGCAGACTGGCAGAAAACGCGAAATGCTAATTGATGATTGGCATCCAACTTGGTTGCGCGACCTACCCGAAATGGCTCAACTGCGTGCTCCGGGAAATACCTGTTTGAGTGCTTGTGAGAGTCTGTTCAGAGGTGAAACGATACAAAACAACAGTAAAGGCTGTGGAGGCATTATGCGTGTTGCTCCTATGGCTCTACTCGATGCAGGATATGCTTCAAGAAACGAGAATGGATATTCCATCGAAGAACTTGCAGAGGCTGGCGGCGAGATTGCCGAGTGTACACATAAACATCCGCTCGGCTTCCTGCCTGCATCACTGCTTACTGTGCTGCTGTATAAAGTTGTCCCGATGTCGGTAAAACAAGTACAGGAGGAAATCGATGATATTGTTGCCGACACTCTAAATATTCTTAATCGCATCTATAAAGGTAAATACGAGTCCGACAAGCGATACTTAAAGGAATTGACCGAAATGGCTATGCTATTGGCTCATTCAAATATTTCGGATGCCGATGCTATCCGTCAGTTAGGAGAAGGATGGACCGCTGAAGAGACTTGGGCAATTGCACTCTTCTGTGCTATTCGACATATCGACAGCGTGGAAAATGCAATCATAGCTTCTGTAAATCACGACGGCGACAGCGACTCGACAGGTTCGGTTTGCGGCAATATTATGGGTGCGATCTACGGCTACGAGCATATCAAGGAGCGTAATATCTTCTGCCCTGAAGGTAAGAAATTGGAAGAGACTCTCGAACTCTCGGAAATTATCCTCGCTCTCGCCGATGATCTCTCGACGGGCTGTATCATCAGTGAATATGATCCTATCGATACTCCGGAAAAGCGTCAATGGTATGAGCGTTATTGTATGATGCAGCCTGTAGGAATACATTGCAAAAGATAAACAGAGGTTTAAAACTTTAAATATCTGACAATAATTTCCTTAACCAGAATTCCCAATAACAAAAAAATCCCGCTTCATTTCTGAGTCGGGATTTTTTTATATTACTGACAGCTAAAAGCAATTTTAGAATGTATAAATGAAACCGATTGTTGCTTGAACATGGTTGTTGATACCAAAACCATATTCGTTGTTCTTTTGAACGTATGACAATGTTGTTTCAGGATCAGCCTCTTCTGTTACCTTAACTCTTTGATGAATAAATCCAAAATTTAATAAACCTAATTCGCTTACGAATGACAGATGTTCTGTTAATTCATACATTAAACCAGGAACGATTAAGACGCCGAAATTGAATTGTTTTGGGGCATTTACTTCAACAGTTGTGTTATTTCCTTCAACAACATCTTTTTGAGTTGCGAATGAAACTGGTAATTCAGCATCTGCAAAAATCTTTAAGTTATTGAAACTAAATACTGTGTAGCGGAAAAATGCTGCGAAACCATAATGTAATACAGTATTTTTGATATCATAGTTTTCTTTGAAATTGTCGGAACAACTTTTGGTTGTTATATTAGTGTAACCCAGACGTAAACCAAAACTAATATTATCAGACATTTTGTAACCGATTACCGGGGCGACGTTAAGATAAGAAGAACGGTTAAGATATTGTACGCCTTCTTCAGAATAATTAGGAGCTGTAATTGTATAGTCAACATTTCCACCGTTGAATTTTGTTCCTATACTTCCACCGATAAATAACTGAGCATTGCCAATAAGTGTTATAATTGCGAATGCTAAAGTAAGTAATAATCTTTTCATTTTAATTAGAATTTAATTGGTTAATAATTATGCAAATATAAGAAAAATTATTAACTAATTATAAAAAATCCCGAATCATTTCTGAATCGGGATTTATATTTACTGACAGCTTAATGCTGTTAGCTGACAGCTATTATCCTAATTTCACGCGGTTGAAAGCTGTGACAGTTGCTTCTTTATCGCCAGCTTGGATAAATTCGCGTACTGTTTTAGGGTCAGCGATGAGTGATACTTGATCTAACAAGCAGTTTTCCTTGAAGAATTTAGCGAGACGACCTTTAGCGATGTTTTCGAGCATAGCTGTGTTGAGGTTACCTTCTTTTTCAGCAGCGACTTGTACTTTAATTTCGCGAGCTTTAGCAGCATCTTCTTCAGTTATCCAACCTTTAGCCATGTTTGAGTTGATGTGGTCATCAGTGTCAACGTGAGCTGGGTTGATACCTGCTTTTTTCAAAGCGACGTCGATAGCTTTTTGAATTTGTTCTTGTTTTGTCTTTTCGATAGCGACATTATATTCGTTATCTTTTGTTGCTTGAGGAACGTCGTTTTCATCGATAGCGACTGGATCCATAGCAGCGATTTGAAGAGCAACTTCGTGAGCGATTTCTTCAACGCCTTCGAATGATTTATTGAAACCTACGATAGTAGCGAGGCGGTTACCTTGGTGGTTATAGTTTGTAACATATTCTGCTTCGATAGCGAAGTATTTACCAACTTGAACTTTTTCGCCTGTTTTTGCTGTGAGGTCTGTTACGATAGCTTCTAATGTCATGCCGTTGATTGTAGCAGCATTAAGAGCTTCCATATCTTTAACTCTGTTTTCTACTGCGAAGTCGAGGAGTTGTTTTGTTGTACCAACGAAGTCAGCGTTAGCACCGACGAAGTCTGTTTCGCAGTTTAACATGATGACAGCAGCAAATTTGTGATCTTCTGTAGCTTTAGAGATTACGCAACCTTCTGTAGCTTCGCGGTCTGCTCTTTTCAAAGCGATTTTTTGACCTTTTTTACGAAGATAGTCGATAGCAGCTTGTTTATCGCCATTGCATTCTACGAGAGCTTTTTTGCAATCCATCATGCCGGCGCCTGTCATTTGTCTGAGTTCGTTAACTTGAGCAGCTGTAATAGTCATGATTCTAAATTTATTACTTGTTAATATTATTTTTTGTTAACGGTCTTGCGAGGTCTTCTAGGACGTTTTTGATCTTCTTTTTCTTCTTCTTCGTCCTTAGCTCCCTTTTCAATTAAGTTTTCATCGTCGAGCATATCATCTTCTACGATGTCTTCTTTATCTCTAGAGTTTTTACGTTCTGCCAAACCTTCTTCAATAGCCTCTACCATTTTGCTGATGATGAGTTCGATAGATTTTGAAGCGTCATCGTTAGCTGGGATAGGGAAGTCGATGAGGTTAGGATTTGAGTTTGTATCAACGATAGCGAAAGTAGGGATGTTAAGTTTTCTAGCTTCTGCTATAGCGATATGTTCTTTAATAACGTCAACAACAAATACTGCACTTGGAAGACGGTTGAGGTCAGCGATGCTACCTAAGTTTTTGTTTAACTTCTCGCGTTCGCGTTCAATTTGTAATCTTTCGCGTTTTGAAAGGTTGTTATATGAACTGCTTGCCATCATCTTGTCGATGCTGACCATTTTACGTACAGCTTTGCGGATTGTAGAGAAGTTGGTGAGCATACCACCTGGCCAACGTTCTGTTACGTAAGGCATGTTAACCTTTTGTACGAGTTCAGCAACGATGTCTTTAGCTTGTTTCTTTGTTGCAACGAAGAGGATCTTTTTGCCTGATCTTGCTAATTGACGTACTGCATTAGCTGCTTCGTCAATTTTGGCTTGTGTTTTATACAAGTCTATAATATGGATACCATTACGTTCCATGAAGATGTAAGGAGCCATATTTGGATTCCACTTTCTTCTTAAGTGTCCAAAGTGACAACCTGCATCTAATAATTGTTCGAATGTTACTTGTGTCATGTGTTACTTTTTTTAAATGTTTACTTTCACTGATGCAATTGTTGAGTAGCTTGTCAGATCTCAACAATTTGGATGCTAAACACAAATGCTTGCCTTTTGATAGACTAACGTTTGCTGAATTGGAATTTCTTACGAGCTTTTGGCTGTCCTGGTTTCTTACGTTCGACCATACGTGGGTCACGACGCATCAAACCTTTAGCTTTAAGAATTGGACGATACTCAGGATTAATTTCACATAATGCACGGCTGATAGCTAAACGTAATGCTTCAGCTTGTCCATTAATACCACCACCATCGAGGTTGACCTTAATATCAAATTGACCTAATGTCTCTGTTAACATTAAAGGTTGTTCAACAACGTAATGAAGGATACTTGTTGGGAAATATTCCTTATAGTCGCGCTTGTTAATCGTAATGTTTCCGTTACC
Source organism: Lentimicrobiaceae bacterium (assembly GCA_015061335.1). Lineage (GTDB taxonomy): Bacteria > Bacteroidota > Bacteroidia > Bacteroidales > F082 > Limimorpha. The sequence goes on from SUWT01000070.1 coordinate 4,744, forward strand.
TGCTTTCACATAAATACGTGCAACAGCGGTCTTTCTTCTACCTAAAGCGTTGATTACTTCCATGATAATTATTTGGTGTTGATTTTAAGTTCAATTGGTTGTTGTGCCTGATGTTTGTGGTCAGGACCTGCGTAAACGTACAAATTACGGAATATTGCATTTCCAAGAACTGTCTTTGGAAGCATTCCTTTGATAGCATGTTCAAGAACTGCGATTGGCTTTCTCTTCAATTGCTCTTCTACAGTTCTGAATCTTTGTCCACCAGGGTATCCTGTGTGGTGAACGTAAGTCTTCTCTGTTAATTTCTTGCCGGTGAGGACGACTTTCTCGGCATTGATAATTATGACATTATCGCCACAATCACTGTGGGGAGTAAAGCATGTCTTCCTCTTACCTCTAAGGACCTGTGCTACTTCAGATGCTAATCTACCTAAAGTCTGGCCCTCAGCATCAACGATATACCATTTCTTGTTGGCATTCTCTTTGTTGACACTAATTGTTTTGTAACTTAATGTATCCATTTGATTAATAATAATTTATGCTGTTTATTCAACATTTGTTTTCTATACGTATAAAACGGGTGCAAAATTAAAACTTTTTTTCTTATAAAACAATACCATTTAAAAAAAAAGTTTAGAGTTTAAAGTTTATAGTTTATAGTAGTTCTGAAGTTTATAGATTGAAGGTTTATAGGTTTGCTGAATTTTGATGAGTCTCTACAAATAAACTTTTAAACTATAAAACTCTAAACTTTCCAACTACTCTAAACTCTAAACTATGAACTCTAAACTTTAGTAAGTCTCTGAAAACATTCTTCAATGCTCGTCTCTTCCCTCTGCATGCTCTTGATAATAACATTGTTGTTGAGAGACCATCGCATTAAATCCTGCCTTATGTCTAAATCTGATTTGGACTCTAAAATCCAATGATTGTTACTAATGGATTTCGCCTGTTTTAATCCTACTATATTCCTTAACATCTCAATACTGACCTCTCCGTCAAATTCTACTATAAGAACATTATCAGATTGAGATTGAGTGAGATTCTCAATGTTGTCGTTGGCAACTACTACACCTTTATTAATAATGATGACCTTGTCGCATAAAGCTTCCACCTCCTGCATAATATGTGTAGATAATAACACGGTCTTTTCATTGCCTAAATCTCTTATCAGTCCTCTGATGTCTATTAGCTGATTCGGATCAAGCCCTGAAGTAGGCTCGTCTAAAATCAAAACGGATGGATTGTGTATCATAGCTTGAGCTAATCCGACACGCTGCCTATATCCTTTTGATAATGCTCCAATTTTTTTGTGCATCTCAATGCCTAATCCGGTCATCTCTATCATCTCATCAATACGCCTGCTCGCTTCCTGCCCTCTTATATGATGTATGCCTGCTATGAATTCTAAATACTCCTTCACATACATGTCCAAATATAAGGGATTGTGCTCAGGTAAATATCCAACTCTTCTCCTGACCTCCATCGATTCTTCTAAAATATTATATCCTTCTACACTGACATTCCCACTGGTTGGTGGAATAAAACATGTAATGATCTTCATTAATGTTGATTTGCCCGCTCCGTTTGGACCTAATAATCCAACAATCTCTCCTTTCCCTATGGTCAATGAAACATCATTGAGAGCTAATTGATTATCGTATTGTTTTGTGACGTTTTGAACTATTATCGACATATTGATTTTTTTGTTTTGCAAAAATAATATTTTTCTACGAAAAAAGATACTCCATTTGAAAAAACTGTTGTATCTTTGCACTATCAAAAACGTGGAAAGATTTGATTGATTGCAACCACAAGAAAAAAATGCTAAAACAATGTTTTTTTCCTAACATTATACAATCTCAAACTGTCCGCAAATTTATTTATTTAAAACAAAATTAAATTAATTTGTATGGGTTACTATTTCACATCCGAATCAGTCTCTGAAGGTCATCCTGATAAAGTGGCTGATCAAATTTCTGACGCTGTCTTGGACGAAATGCTCCGTCAAGATCCTGAATCTAAAGTCGCTTGCGAAACTATGGTGACAACAGGTCTCGCGGTCGTGGCCGGCGAAGTCAAATCAGAAGGTTATGTCGATATTCAAAAGACAGCACGTCGCGTCATAGAACGCATAGGTTACAACAAAGCAGAATATCAATTCGACAGCAAATCATGCGGCGTCATTTCTGCAATTCACGAACAATCGCAAGACATCAACCGCGGCGTCGAACGTAAGAAAGAAGAAGAACAAGGCGCCGGCGACCAAGGTATGATGTTCGGCTTCGCTTGCAAAGAAACCGACGACTATATGCCTCTTACAGCTGAGTTGTCTCATATCTTGTTGCACGAACTTTCACAAATCCGTCGCGAAGGTAAAAAAATGAAATATCTCCGCCCTGACGCTAAGTCTCAAGTCACGGTAGAATATGGTACAAACTGGAAACCTCTTCGCATCGATACTATCGTCATCTCAACTCAACATGACGAATTTCTTGATGACGACGAAGCTATGATAAAAACAATAGAACACGACGTGAGAACTATCCTTATCCCAAGGGTGAAGAAGCTTCTTCCTCAACGCGTGAAACTTCTTTTCAAACCTGATATGAAACTGTTCGTAAACCCTACGGGCAAGTTCGTCATCGGCGGTCCTCATGGCGACACAGGTCTCACAGGAAGAAAGATTATCGTTGACACTTACGGTGGTCGCGGCGCTCACGGCGGCGGCGCCTTCTCAGGAAAAGACTCTTCAAAGGTCGATCGCTCGGCAGCTTATGCGGCTCGTCATATCGCCAAGAACTTAGTCGCTTCCGGCGCTTGCGATGAAGCTCTCGTTCAGATAGCTTACGCCATCGGCGTTGCAGAACCTGTAGGTTTCTACGTAAACACAAACGGTACTTCTCACGTGAAAGACGCTAACGGTAAGAAAGTCAGCGACGCTGTGATAGCAGAAAAACTTAAGGAATTGTTCGACTTACGTCCTTACGCTATCGTGAAACGTTTCGGCTTGAAAAATCCTATCTTCGAAGCAACAGCATCATACGGTCACTTTGGTCGCGACCCTCGCATCGAGAAAGTCGAAGTGTTTTACGAAGATAAAGACACTTTCAAAGAAGACGGCAAGATCTACAAAAACGTCGAGCTTTTCTCATGGGAGAAACTTGACGCAGTGGAGAATATAAAAAATATATTGAACATATAAGTCTTAAGCATGTGTTGAACGCAAAAGCGTAATACTTAAAAAATGAAATGGAGATGTCAGATTATGTGACATCTCTCATTTTATCAGTTGATTATTAAACCACTTCGCTATTTATATAATGAAAAAAATCACGTTTGTTTTATTATCCCTGTTATTTGCATCATGTAATAATTACAACTCTTTCGATTATCCAAAAACTAAAACATGGAAACATGGAGTATATTCAAAAGAAGATGCAAGAAAATATGAGAAGGTTTTCGATGGTCTTGAAGTAGATGTGATTTTTTCTATAAAGAAAAATAATATCTTCGTGGGTAGGGTAGAGGCTGATACTTCAGCAAATGTCCCTCTTGATGTGTGGCTCTCGAAATTGGAAAAACCTAAGAAACTTCGTTATTGGATTGACTTTAAAAACCTTTCTGAAAAAAATGCTGCCGCTGCATGCGCGGTGCTGGATTCTCTTACAGAAAAATACAAGATTTTTGATAAAGTATTTGTCGAAAGTAGAGATATTGAAGCCTTGAAAATAGTCAAAGAAGAAGGTTATCATGTGATGTATTGGGTGGAAAATATCAATTATTGGAAGAAAAAGATTAATCAAACTCATAAGGATTCTGTCCTGGTGTGTAAAATAATTCGTGAAGGAATAGAAGAACTTCATCCTCATGCTATAAGTTGTGAATATACCATGTATCCTATCTTGTGCGATAGCTTCCCTGAACAAAATATTCATTTCTGGCATACACCTAAAAAATATACACCCGAAAATGTGGAATATACTAAAATGATGTGTGAGGATAAACGCGTGAAAATTGTACTCGTCGATTATCCTAATCCTGTTGATTAAAATTTATCATCAGATTTTATACTTGCCTGATCCTCAACTCCTAAAATCGAAATCTTTATGTCTTTTAAACTTACACTGTGATCAGGATTCCAAATGTGGTCTTTGTTTGGAGGTAACATGTAAATGTATAATTTCATCTCAGGATCATTTATATCCAACTCTATTGTCTTTATTACTTCCATTTTAAACCATTCATTAGGAGTATAAGAACTGCTGGTGATATTTTTGGAGATATTGTCATGAGAACTTATTGACTTTTCCTTGTTGTCACTAAGTTCTATAAACAAATTGATAAAGGTGTCCTGCCAGACTCTTCCCGTATATTTTATATCAGCGGTCATCATGATCCTGATTTTTGAGTGTTCTGTACTGATTGCTTTAGACAGAATCGTAGTAGGTATAGGTGCTTTCTTCGAAGGTTTCTCTTTTAGAGAATGACATGTAACCGAATCAATTTCAATGTTTTCAATCACAACATATCTCTCATGTTTAAAAATGGCGTTTTCTGTTATCTTATTGTTGGTGTATGTATAATTGTCAATGTATGCCATTGTGTTGTTATATTCTTCAGAATCTCTAATGATTTTTTCATCAAAAACTTCTTCAAGTACAATGTTTTCTTTGATCTTATACGCTTGTTTGTAATTATTTGCTGTTGTATAAAAATATCCATTATAAACACACATGTTTTTCTTTCTGATGTATCCTAGAAAATAAGTGTTTATGTCGCATTTGAATTCTTTAATGGTGTCAAGACCATCACCTACATAATGTATGGTATTAGGTGTATTGATGTTGTAATTGTTTTTTAACAGGCTTGTCATTGAAGGAACAATATCATTGTGCGATACAATATTCTTGTAATGTCCTGATTCGTTTAATAATGGTGACCATATGATCAAAGGTACATGAAAGCCGTTCATAGGGTTCTCACGTCGTAAGTTCAGACTATGATCTCCTGTTATGATGAAAATGCTATTTTCAATATCTCCAAATTTTTTGTATGAATTAAAAAATGATCTTATGGCATCATCACCGTACATGCAAGCAGCAAGAAATCCGACATTTTTATTCAATAGTTCTTGTTCATTTTCGGGTAGTGCCGATATTATTTCTTTTACTTTGTTGTAATATTTGTTTTCTTCTTTGTTTCTGAGCTTCAAATAATTGTCGTGTTGTGAGATAGTTGTGAATAAATCAAAATATGACTTGGATCTGTCTCTTTGTTTTATGATTTCCATGCTCTTATCAAACATGACTTTATCATGAAATCCCCAATATGATTTATCAATGTTTCTCGATTCCTTACTTGTTGATTCTTCGTAAAATGGCGACATATAATCTATACCTTCTGCCAATAAATAGTCGTAAATATTGTCGAAAAAGTAATTGCCTGCATAGAATGAGCTAGTATAATAACCATTATCTTCTAAAATGCTGAACAATGAGTTGTGTTCTGGCATGTCTCTAAATTGAAAGCCTTTTGTACCATAAGGAACAGAAGCGGTAATGGACGGAATAGCACCAAAACTACGTATCGTGCTTGAGAGACAATTGGTCCATAATAAAGAATGTTTCGATAAAGAATCTAAGAAAGGTGTGAATGTGTAATTATAATCATTCTGTCCAAAAATATCTGAACCTAACGATTCCACTATTATGATGACAATGTTTGGTTTTTTCTCCGATTCATTAAATAAAGGTCCTAATACATTCTTTATGTTATCTTTTCTTTCTAATGGGTATTTGTTGTTTATAATCTTTCTTTCAGGATAATACTTTTTATATCTCTCTATTTTCTTTCTATCGTATTCGGTTTTGGAAAAACTAACGCTTGAATCAACTTCGTCAGTATTATCATGATTGATATTTAAACAGGAGTGAATACAATACATCGTCTTATTAATGACGGATTTATCTTGTCGTGGCTTTATGACGAAAAAAAATGGCGCTGATAATATCATCAAGATTATGATAAAGTATGCTATTGTCTTGTTAATATGTTTGTCAGATATCTTTGATGATATAAATACAAAAGATACGATTAATGCGACGGCTTCGATAATTCTCCAGATATTAAGATTGCTTTTTATTGTGAATAATGTCTCCCATAATGGCCTTATTATTATTTCGTTACCCATTAATGTTCCTGTCGATTCATAATAAAAAATAAGACCTATCTCTATTAAAATCATCAGAGAGAATAAGAATGAACCTAATATTTTTGCACTCTTTTGGGATAAAAACGAGATTATATAATAAGGTATAAAAATCAAAGTACCTGAAAAACAATATGTTATAAGATTGACGCCAAGGATGCCTTTGAAATTTTCTATATTGGAGATTCCGATAACAAAAAAAAGTACTGATATTGTCACAAACAGTGATACAATAAGATAACATGTGAATATTATTGCAAAAGATTCTATTTTATATCCTGTTTTTCTCATGGTCTGATGTCAAATACTAATATTATTTAAGGCTTACTCTGGTGATTCCATGTCCGCCGGTCTCTAAACTCGCGTCTTGCATCTGCTTTACGCATGATTGCTTGCCGAGATATTGGCGTATCATCTGGCGTAAGATGCCGTTGCCTTTTCCATGTAAGATGCTGACATTCTTGATGCACAGAAGCGTTGCGTCGTCGATGTATTTCGCTACTGCTTCTATGGCTTCTTCTCCTCGCATCCCTCTTACGTCTAATGTCAAATTAAAGTTTGCTGATTTCTCGTTGAGGTCGTTCATTATAGCCTTACGGAGATATGTCGGGTTGCTGACAGATTTCTTGGCTTCTTTCT
>SUWT01000008.1 GCA_015061335.1 Lentimicrobiaceae bacterium
GTTGTGCAAGATATATTGATTTAAAATCACCAGTCTTTAATTCAAAGACAACCAAAGCATTCAGACTTCTGTTGAAGAACAACAAATCTGGAAAGAAATTCTCACCGTAAACTTCAAGATGATATTGATTTCCAAGAAAGGCAAAGTCCTTACCAAATGTCATTATAAACTTTTTGACATTTTCTATAATCTGCTTTTCAACAACCCTTTCGTCAATACAGTTTTTATCACGTTCACCTATTTCCTCAACATTGATAAAATCAAGAAGATATTCATCTTTAAACATCATAACAGCTTTTCTTGCCAAAGAAGAATTTGAAATTGTCCTCGGAAAATTATTAGGCATTGACGCTCTGTTTTCAAAATCATTTTCATTGATTATCTTTTTCAATTGCTCAACGGAAAGATGTTCTTCCGCAGTACGATGAATGTAATGATAACGCGCATCTATTTCTTTAACCATTCCGATAATAAGCAGATGATGGGTAAATGGGACTTTAAAGAAACTCTCTATCGGGAATGAATTAATATCGCTTATTCTTAATATATTATTTCTAATATTTACAACTATATTATTGTCGTTTTGCTCATCATTAAATTCGTCAGTTGCAACTGACGAATTATAATCAATTGATTTCCAATTATCATAAAAAATTCGCATATTTTTAAGATTAGTTGCTGAAAATCCTCTTAATCCTGGCAGATCAGATTTCAACTTGTCGCTTATAGTTTGTAACGCATTTGTTCCCCATTGTGCTTTACGAGTTTTTTCTGAGAGAAACTTTCCTATTCCGAAATATAACCCCAACTGAATGCGATTAATATCTTTTGAAGCTTCATACTGACTTTGAAGTATCGCTGTCTTAATAACTTCCGCAGCATTATCATACTGATATTGCAATGCTATTTTTTCCATAAAAACATAAATTTTGGTTCGGTAAAAATAATAATTACATGAATACGTGTATTAATATTTTTTTACATATCAAAATAAAAAAGTTAAAAAATAATCATTACCTTTGGAAGCATAATTTAAATCATCCAAATATGAAAAAATTGTACCTTATAATTATTGTCATCACCTCTATATTATTGTCCAATAACGTCAATGCTCAGAAGCTTACCATAACAAACCAGAGCAAGTCGGCTTTATCTTTAGAACTTAAAATCGACGATTACGACATCAAGGAAATTCATGATGACAAAGAAATTCTTCATGAAGTGGCATTGAACAGCATCACGATTCCTAACGACAAAGGGAAGCCAAATCTTCCTTCCGTGAATCGTTTCATAGCAATTCCTAATAACGCTAAAGCGAAAGTCGTAGTTAACAATTGTAAGAAAGAAATCTTAAAAAATATTAACATTGCTCCGTCGAGAGGCATCGTCTCTGAATATGACACTACTAATTTAGCTTTCATAAAAGATTCAGACATTTATTCGAAAGACGAACTGTTTCCGGCAAACATAGTCTCGATTACAGAAAATATTAATATGCGTGGAGTTGAAACCGTCGGCCTCAACATCTCCCCTGTTCAATACAATCCGGTTACAAAAGAGCTTGTCGTTTATACTGAAATTGAATTGTCAATTGAATATGAAGGCGGCGATTCCAAATTCGGCGACGACAGATTACGTTCAATGTATTGGGATCCGATCTTACAGCATAACATCTTAAATTACAACAGCCTTCCAAAAATAAACTATTCCGAAAGGTTTCAACAATGGATTGCTGACAATGCCGAAGGAGCTGAATATCTTATCATAATTCCTGATAAAGAACCTTTCAGAGAATATGCACAACGACTCGCAGATTACAGAAAAAAACAAGGTATCATCACCAAAGTCTATTCACTCAGAGACATTAATACATATTCACCTGATGGAATTAAAAACTGGATCACCGAAAAATATAACAACTGGGAGATCGCACCGGTAGCAGTTTGTTTGTTAGGCGATTATAATACAAACAGTACAATTGGAATTCCAGCTTTTATTATTGATTATAACGAAGAAGATACTTTTATTTCCGACAGGCCTTATTCCGATATCAATGATGATTTTCTACCAGATATTGCTTTCTCAAGATTAACTGCACATAATATAGACGAAGCTGATATATTGATCAACAAGCAAATAGATTATGAATATACAAATCCTGTCATGGATGAAAATTTCTACAGAAGACCTTTATTGACATCAGCCTACCAATTGGAAAAATGGTTCCAAATCAGTTCTGAAAGTATTAACGGTTTTTACCTTTCCAAAGGTAAAGAACCCAATCGTATCAGCATGAAATATCATGTAGAGTGTAATTATACTGATGAGCTATGGTCATCAGCCGATAACACCGAACAGATAGTCAACTATTTCGGACCTAATGGACTGGGTTATATACCTGCTACACCTGGTGAAACAGATGGTTATATAGAATATGATTCCAGTGACTCTTTTTTATTAGGCATTATCAGTCAAGAACCGGCATTTCTTCTGTTAAATCGCGACCACGGATGGCATCAAAGCTGGGATTGTCCTACTCTGTCTAGTGATAATTTAAGATTACTAACAAACTACGACAAACTTCCTTTCGTACTGTCTATCAATTGCGCATCTGGAGCTTTTAACCAAGGAGATTACCAAGGAGATTGCTTATCAGAAAATTTTATAAAACATGAAAATATCGGAGCAGTTGGTATCATAGCACCTACTCACACAACTCATACTTATACCAACGACTCCTATCTATGGGGAATAATGGATTTCTTTGAAAACGACTTCCTTCCAGAATATGGAACAGATGTTGAAAACAACAACAATTATATGCCGGCCTTTGCCAACGTCTCTGCTAAACATTTCATATTTCAACAGAATTTCCCAAACACTTATCAACAATCTCTAGAACTCACAAGTAATTTGTTTCATTCACATTGCGATGCCTTCCTAAAATTATATACTGAAATACCACAACAAATTGTCGTTGAACATGACGATAATTATCACATCGAAAGCCATTCATTCAATATCAATGCTCCATCAGGTTCTACAATCGCTTTATATTTAAAAGAATCTGACACTATTAATATATTGGCTGTAGCAGAAGGTAATGGATCAATGCAGTCTGTCAACATTTCAACTGATATAATACCTATTGACAGTCTATTTTTAACTGTCACAAAATCAAATCATCTACGCTATGAACAAAAAATCAATATCACTACAAATAATGCTTTCGTGACAATAGACGATTTCAATTTATACGAAGATAATAACAACTTGATTTTCAACCAAGATACATATATTGACATCAATTTAAAAAATATTGGTGGAGAAAAAGCCTCTGCAATCAATTTGTCATTAAGTTGTGACTCCGACAAGATTAATATCAGTAACAACAATAATACAATTGATGAAATTGGATCCAATGAGGTCTTCACCGCTGAAGATGCTTTTTATTTGAACATAAATGACATTATTGAAAATGGCACTGAAATAGTATTTACATTGACAATAGAACACGACGGAATAATTCATGATGAAAAATTTATCGTTAATGTCGATGCACCATCATTCAAAATAATAAGTTTTGAAACAGAAGAAGTTGAAGGTAATAACAACGGTATGCTAGAAGCCGGTGAACATATAAAATTAACTATGAGGTTAGTTAATAATGGCAATATCGCATCTGAATACATCAATGCAGAATTAATTTCCAATGATAATTATTTAGATTTTAGCAGTGGAAACGTGGAGTTTGAACCTCTTGATGTTGAAGATTATTATGATCTTGTTTATGAAGCTATCGTACAAGCTGAATCAACAAATAAAGAGTATTCATCTCTCACACTCAATATCAATAGTGGAGAAAACTTATTCAAAATTGACACTTATTGCAATCTCTGCATTGTAATAGATGATTTTGAAAATGGTATCATCGATGAAAGTATATGGTATAATCAATCAAACACCAACACCCCTTGGTTAATAGGATGCGACATAGAAGGCTCTATGGGAGAATATTGTATCTATAATAATTACACAGCTTTCTTAAGGTTAAATATCAATCTTACAACATCCGGTTTATTGTCATTCCGCTATAAAGATGAATCTATCCATAATTTATTGTTTGCTATAGATAATCATTCAGTATCACTGGGAACTAATAATGATGAATGGAATCAGTTTGAATATTTTATCAACGCAGGTGAACACACATTATCTTGGATAATTAGTGAGTATTCTGATAATATCTACGCGTATATCGATTATATAACATTCCGACCCAATTACGATAATGTAGATGAAATAAATATAAACGATAATATCAAAATCCACCCTAATCCTACTAAAGAATTCATCAATATAGAAATAAAAGATGAGAGCATTGAAGCCTACAGAATAAAGATTTATAACTCAGCCGGAATCAATGTTATAGATCAGGATTTCAACAATATTATCGATGTAAGCGATTTAACTTCTGGTGTGTATCTAATAAATATTTATTCAGACAAAAAGATATTTTCAAAAAGCTTTATTATTCAGTAAAATAAACTATCTTTGCGAACTATTTTTTATTTATGAATAAATATATACGTTTTTACATCTTTGCTCTTTTTTCAATTTTGACTCTGTCACAAACAATAAGAGCTCAAGAGATTTGCATAAAGGAAGAAAGCAAATCTCACTTAAATATCGGTCTAAAATTCAATACTTTCAATATCAAGGAAGTCCCTTATAGAGGTGAAATATTTCATGAGATAGTGATGGATTTTATCACACTTCCAAATGATGAAGGGAAGCCAAATCTTCCATTTGTAAATCGTTATATTGCAGTACCTCAGGGTGCAACGGCTAAAGTTGTCGTTAATGACTACAAGATGGAAATTATCAATGATGTAAATGTCATTCCTTCTAGAGGTTATTTTTATGAGAATGAAAAACACAATCATGACTATGTAAAAAATGCTGATATTTATGGAAAAGATGAGTTTTATCCTTCAGAGATAGCGACACTGAAAAATCCGACACAATTAAGAGGCTTGGATGTCATAGGACTAAGCATTAGTCCCGTCCAATATAATCCAATTACAAAAGAACTTATCGTATATAACGAAATTGACATTTCCATCGAATTTGATGGTGGCAACAAGCATTTTGGAGATGATCGTTTACGTTCACCTTATTGGGATCCGATATACGAATGTAACATATTAAATTACAATCAATTACCATCAATAGACTATGGCAAAAGAATGCAAAGTTGGATAAAGAACCGTGACGAGGGTACAGAATACATAATTCTAATCCCAAATAACGAAGAATTCCGTCCATACGCCGAGAATCTTGCTAACTTCAGAAGAAAACAAGGTATTATGACAGAGGTTTATACCTTAGCCGAAGCAGGCGTAAATTCTTCTGAAGAGTTACAATCCTGGATTCGATATATATATAACAATTGGGAAATCCCTCCTGTAGCCATATGTCTTTTTGGTGACAATGGTGGAGATCTTAACCTTGAAATACCAGCAATGACAATACCTCATTCATTAGATGGCACTTGTATTTCAGATAATCCATATGCAGATGTCAATCAGGATTATCTACCAGATATATGTCTTAGCCGTATTGTAGCCAGTAATATTGAAGAAGCAGAACGTCTTATAACGAAACAACTTGATTATGAATACAATTCGCCATGTATGGATGAGTATTACTATAACAAGCCTGTTGCTGCTTGCGGTTGGTCAATGAGTGCTTGGTTTCAGTTTTGTTCAGAAAGTGTTGTAGGTTATTTAAGAACTATTGGGAAAGATCCTGTCAGAATAAATGGAATCTACGATTATTACTCTCCTGACACATGGTCATACGCTGACAATAGCGATTTCATTTATAATTATTTCGGACCTGATGGTTTAGGATATATCCCCAGTACTCCTGATGAGGCGGGTGGCTTCGATGGAGGCTCTGGCGCTAAAGCTCTGGAAGCCATGAACAATGGTGCCTATATCATACAACACCGCGACCATGGCTGGAATACAATATGGTATCAGCCTTCATTAGACATCTCTCAATTATCCATGCTGAATAATACGAAGCATTATCCCTTCATGATCTCTGTTAACTGCAGAACCGGTGCCTTTAATTCATCTAACGATTGTCTCATAGAAGGTTTCCTTCGTCAAACGACACCATCAGGAGAAAGCTGCGGTATAGTGGGCGCAATAGCTCCTTCAGCACAGTCATACTCCTATGCCAACGACGCCTACGCATGGGGCGTCTGGGATTTCTTTGAGAATTCCTTCCTCCCTGAATGGGGTACACAAACACAATACAACAACAATTATCTTCCTGCTTTCGCTAATATCTCAGGAAAATATTTCTTGTCACAATATCAGTTCCCGAATTACTATAACGACATGTTTGTAACCACATGCAACATATATCACGCACATAGCGACGCTTTCCTTAGACTATTCACCGAAGTACCTCAAACAATGCCTGCTAATCATAGCATGGCTATATCATCAAATTCCCCTTCAGTAATGGTAATAGCTCCTATTAATTGTATGATCGCAATAACATCGGAAGAAAATGATGAAGTCAATATACTTGCCGTAGAAAAATCATTGGGATTACCTAAAAATATAAACCTACCTGATAACTTAGAACCTGGCACGAACCTGACTATAAAAATCACAGGTCAAAATTATCTTCAATATGAAAATAACATTATTGTTCTTGAAGACGAAACCGCATACGTAGTGATGTCTGACTTTAATTTCGATAATGAAACAAAGGACCTAAATTATAACGATAATACATATCTTAATCTAGATATGAAAAATATGGGAGCACTAGTATCAACAGGCGGAAACGTCTCATTATCATGTAATTCTGACAAGATAAACATAACTAATAATAATACACAATTCTCTAATATTGATATTTTTGATGAATTGACATTGGAAGATGCCTTCCTCATTAACGTGGTTGAAGGTATTCCTAACAAAGAGAAAGTTACTTTCACACTGACGATTGAACATGACGGCATAGTTCATTCACAAGATTTTAATGTTACCGTTTATTCACCTGAACTAGTAATGACAGATTTCTCTGGAGAAGAAATGGAAGGCAACAATAACAACATCATCGATCCGGGTGAAAATGCGAAATTTAAATTCACAATAAAGAATATATCATTATTTCCTTTAGACAACATACAAGCCAAGTTAATAAGCAACGATGGTTATATAAGAGTTATAACAGATGATCTTACAATTGATCATCTAGATGTTAACCAAAGTGCAGATATTGAGTTTGAGGCATTCATAGAATGGAACGTCGGAATTGATGGTCTTATATCTATGAAGTTACAACTTAATCAAGGAGCTTATACATTTGAAAATGATGTGGAACGTATAGTCGCTATATTTATAGAAGACTTCGAGTCAGAGACATTAAACCCCGAATGGCTTAACGACTTTTCAGCACCATGGTTCTTAGATACTCAAGATGTTTATGAAGGTAATCAAAGCATTCGTTCAGGAATGATATACGATAATGGAATAACAAATTTTTCCATCAACTACGAATCTAACTTCAATCAGTATATATCTTTTTATTATAAGGTATCAACGGAAGATTACTATGACGTATTCCGATTTTTCATAGATAACGAATTAAAATTGGAAGAATCTGGTAATGGAAGCTGGGTGTTAGCACATTATTATGTACCTCAAGGTAATCATAATTACAGATGGGAATATTCAAAAGATTATAGTTACTCAAATGGTTATGATTGTGTTTGGATTGATTATATAACATTCCCGGGAGGATACGATGAAATTGAAGAAATTAGGAACGACAACAATCTACAAATCTATCCTAATCCTGCCGACAATAATATTTCTATTGAAATAAGAGATCATGATGATGAAGAAGCTATCATTTCAATATACAACACATTGGGTATAAAGGTGTTAGAACAAAGAAACACTAATAGCGACATCGACATCAGCAGTTATACTCCTGGATTATATTTCGTAAAAGTAAATTGTAAAGACAAGACTTACATCAAGAAGTTGATCATTGAGTAAGGAGTACTTCTGCTGTTTTAAGAGCCTCAGAACTAATTTCGTCATTTGACAACATCTTAGCTATCTCAACAATCCGTTCCTGTTGAGATAGTTTTCTTATGTTTGAGAATGTCTTATCATTTGACTCATCCTTATACACAAAGAAATGCTGCTTAGCCTTGCTTGCCACCTGAGGAAGATGCGTTATGCTGATAATCTGGAGTTTCGTTCCCATTGATCTCATAATATCCCCTAGCTTAGAAGCCACTTCACCAGAAACTCCTGTATCAATTTCATCAAAAATCAACGTAGGAATGTAATTATTATTAGCGGCGACACTCTTGATTGCCAGCATTAATCTTGAGAGCTCACCACCAGATGCAGCCTTAGCCATATTATCCGGAGAGAATCCTTTGTTTGCAGAGAACATAAACATCACGGCATCAGTACCATTTGAAGTAAGATCTTTTGTCTTGTCACATCTTATCTCAAAGACTCCGTGCGGCATTGCCAATTGTCTTATAACAGCGGTTACATCTTTTTCAAAATGTATCTTGGCTTCTTGTCGTCGTTTATTTAGTTCATCTGCCATTCGGAACAACTCATTCTCCAAAGCCTTCACTTCCTTTTCCTTTTCAGAAACGATCTCATCGATATTTGAAAACTCAGCCAGCTTATGTTTAATATCATCACGAAGCTTCAGCAATAGAGAATAATCATTAAGATGATGTTTCATCATGAGATGTTGTATGCTATCATAACGTTGCTGAAGAAACTCTAATGATGAAGAATCATATTGCGAATCATCATACAAATCAGTCAAATCGCTATAAATATCTTTAAATTCAATCTTTATGGAATTTATACGCTCCGATAATGTATCAAGGTTCTGATAAAACTTTCTAAGTTTATCTATATTACCGATTAAGGAATTAGTCTGATTAAGCAAGGAAAAATCGTTATTATCCAACAATTCTATAGAATCGCCAAGCAATGACTTTATCTCTTCCTGATTTTCTAATATCTCTATTTTTTGGACAAGCTCATCATATTCATTATCAAGAAGTTGAGCTTTATCCAACTCGTCATATTGAAATTTTAGGTAATCATTTTCACCAATATTGTCATGAGCCTTTATACGGAGTTCATTCAGTTCATGTTTAGCCTTCGAATATTGTGAAAAGGTATTTTTATAATCAGAAAGCAATATTTTATTATGAGCAGCCTCATCAAGAAGTTCCAGTTGAAATTCCGGATTACACAACAATAGAGAATCATGTTGAGAATGTATATCAACTAACTGATTACCAAGCTCTTTAAGAGTTTGAATAGAAACTGGAGTATCATTGATAAAAGAACGGGATTTTTTCTGCGGTGTTAATTCTCTACGTATGATACATTCATTCTCATAATCGATATCATTTTCATCGAAGAAAAATTTTAATCTTGAGATCTCATACTGACTATCATCATTCTCATTGAGTGAGAACACTGCTTCCACGACGCATTTCTTGGTATCATCAAGCAATATATTAGAGTCAGCTCTATTACCTAATACGAAGCCTAAGGCTCCTAGAAGTATTGATTTTCCAGCACCTGTCTCACCTGTTATAATAGTAAAACCGTTATCAAAATCTATTGATAATGAATTTATTAAAGCATAATTTGATACTGATAGATGCTGTAACATAATTATTTCCCTGATAATAAATCTTCGTATTCTGAAGCGTGTGCAGGATCTATTTCTCTTAGGATATTAACGGCTCTGGTCTTTTCTTGTTGAGTACCTTCTGAATATATAGATTTCCATTCGTTACGTTTTGTATCATTCAAGATTTGCAGATAATAGAGATTAGGTTTTTCATTATATATTGTCTTTACCAGATTCAATGAGTTTGTGATAGCTGTTTTAGCTTCCTCTTGTTTTGTTGACATTTTATCAAGTCCAAGACGGTGATATTCATAATTAAACTGACGTAATGATTTATATGAGCCGTTGATCATATTCTCATTAAGCCAATAACGATTTCTATTACTATCGAAGGCTTTCCAACCTGTTTCATCGGCACTTTGAGCTGCGGTCACGATTTTATCGGCTGCTGCGAAGAACGCATCACCTCCATAAAGACCGAAGGAGTCGAAATATAGACCCAATGAATAATATGCATAAAATGCCAATGTAGAAGTGAGGTTCGACATATAGGTATTTTCTGTAAAGTCAAGAGGTTGTGATTCAATGTATTCAAAATCAAAGTCTTGATCTACGTAGTTAAATAGAGGTGTATTATAACCTGATTTATACGTCGGGCGTCGTATAGCTATATTAAGTTCTGCTTCAATAAAATTATCAGTTTTATTCTTCACATTGATAACTATAGCACCTTCTATTCGTTCCATTGGTTCAAATTTTATATTAGTCCAGACTCTGTTGTTCAAAAACACCATAACGCTTTCCTTAAGTGCCTCATACACTCTTTGATCTGTGCCTGACACCTGAGCTGATGACACTGAGACCTCTATATTAAATTCTTGAGCCTTAAGCATTTGTACTCCAAAAAAAGCACATATCACTAACAACAAGAAGGATTTTCTTTTCATATCTTTGAATTTATATATTGATAAATACTATCTAACACATCTAAAGCGACTTCATTCTTAGGTTTGAGGTCGTAATCTGTCACGACATCATCTTTTGTGATTATGGAGACTCTGTTTGTCTTGGTTTTAAACCCCACACCAGATTCATTCATCTGATTAAGAACGATCATATCAATATTTTTAGTATGTAGTTTCTTTTTGGCATTTGTTAAACCATTTTCTGTCTCCAAGGCAAATCCTACTACAACTTGATTATCTTTTTTACGATCACCAATATTTTTCAGAATATCGTCTGTTTTAACGAGTTTAAGTGTAAATGTGTCGTTATCAGGGTTTTTCTTTATTTTTTGTTCTGCAACTGTCTCTGGTTTAAAGTCGGCCACTGCTGCGGAAAGAATGGCGATATCTGTTTTAGGGAAGAAAGCCATCACGCTGTCGTACATTTCTTTTGCGGATGTCACAGGCAATAGATTAATGTTTTTTCTTTCTGGTGAGATATTAGAAGGTCCCAGCACTAAAGTCACGTCTGCTCCTTGATCCGCGAATGCTCGTGCTATCTCAATTCCCATCAGTCCTGAGCTATGATTACCTATGAATCTAACCGGATCTATAGCTTCGTATGTGGGTCCGGCTGTGATTAATACTTTTTTCCCTGAATAACGAAGTTTTTTTTGAAAATATGATTTAATTTTCTCATAGATCTTCTGAGGTTCTTCCATCCTACCCTCTCCGCACAAACCACTAGCCAACTCGCCTGATGATGGTGCCACAAAGATACAGCCTCTTTCTATTAAGGTCTTGATATTGTGTTGTGTAGCAGGATGTTTATACATATCCAAATCCATTGCAGGCGCAAACATTACAGGACATTTAGCTGATAAAAATACCGTCAAAAGATAGTTGTCAGCTATTCCGTACGTCATTTTTGCCAAGGTATTTGCCGATGCTGGAGCTATAACAAAAAGGTCAGCCCACAAACCAAGCTCCACATGGCTATTCCACGAACCAGTATGTTCATCAAAACCATGTGAAAGTACCGGTGATGAAGTTAAAGTCGATAATGTCAGAGGTGTGACAAAATCTTTGGCGGAAGGAGTCATCACAACTCTGACATATGCGCCCTCTTTCTTCAGAAGACGAACTAAAAGAGGAATTTTATAGGCGGCAATGCTACCTGTAATTCCCAATAGAATTTTCTTTCCGGTTAGCATTGTTTCCTCCTTATATTAAAAGTCACCTTCGTTTTCCTTATTAGGATTACGATAATAAATACGATCGTTTAAGAACTCATTAACAGCAATCAAAGTTGACTTTGGTAGTCTTTCATAGAATTTTGCAACCTCAATTTGTTCCTTATTCTCGAAAACCTCCTCTAAACTATCTGAATTTGTGGTATATTCTTCAATTTTCTTTGTCAACTCATCTTTCATTTCAGCAGAAATCTGATCAGCTCTCTTAGACATGATCGCCACTGTTTCGTAGATATTACCTGTACCTACATAAAACTGGTCCTTTTGACGAGTCACACATGTTGTCTCGCTAGTAATCTTTTTAAAATCCATCTATTTAGTTTTTATTATTAATAATTCTGATTTAATTTTATTTATCGTTGGTTCCAACTCCTTCACATATTTACTATCAGGGTACATATATGATAAGGTGTTATACTTCTCCAATGCCAATTCGAAACGTTCTCTTTGTTTCTCATAAATACTGTTCAAAGCATATTTATAATATGTAAGAACCATATAATTGATGATTTCCTCTCTATGTAAGGATGTAGGATATTCTTTCAAGAAAATCTCAAAACTTGTTATTGCCGCCTGATATTCATCCATTTTGTAATATAACATGCATGTATTATAGAACTTCTCCTGAAGCTTATATTTAAGAGTGTCGATAAGGATATTAGCACTATCCACCAATGAACTTTCAGGATAAATATCAATAAAACTTTGTAGCTCTACTATTGCATTCTCCGTAACAGATTGATCCAGAGAAATATTTGGAGATTCCAGATAATAACAGCATGCACTTCTGAAAAGAGCTGACTCAGCTCTCTTTGCAAATGGATAATTTACAACATATTTCTTGTAGTAATGACTTGCTGCCTCATATTCTTTCTGATTATAATAACACTCTGCAGTATAATATGCTATCTCCTCACCCTCAGGTTTACCACGATATGCCGACTGTAACAGATCGAACAACTGAAGAGCTCGGTTATAGTCCTTTCCTTCATAATAGTTCATAGCAGCCTGATATTTCAACTCATTATCAGTACTTTTCAACAATTTATTATGACCGCCACATGACATGAATACCATCAAGCATGCTATTCCTACCGTTATTATAAAACTACTCCTTCGCATAGTGCAAAAATACATTATTTTATTGTTATATAACGTTTTTAACAGCAAAATATTTTCACTTAAATTATTCTATAACAACTTTCTTCATCATCTGTTTTCCATCTACCACAATGTTCAGATAATATAGACCTGATGACAGATTCTCAACATTGATCTGTCTGCAATCTGATTCTTGTGATGATTTAACTACAATCTGTCCCTGCACATTGTACAACGACCAATATAATTCTTTATAGCCTTGTTGTATATCAATGTTAATCAACTCATTAGCAGGATTAGGATATATTATCACATCATCATAATCATATTCTTGAACGTTTTCACAATTGCATACATAAACAGAAAGTTCTGCATCTTTTGAATATTCGCCGTCATACACCGTCACTTTAAAAATATTATCACCTAAATCTGTTGGTATAGCAAATGTTGAAGCCGCATTAGGATCATCAATAATGTCAGCTGGACTCCAGTTATATGTGTAATTACCAGAACCTCCTGTTGCATTTACTTGCAAACCAACACTTTCTCCCAAGCATATTGTATCATGGCTTATTTCTGCTTCGATAAACATTTCGCCTCCTACACATCTTATAACAGCTTTCCATCCTTTATAATTCATAGCATAATCTGAAAGGAAACGGAATGTAAGAGCTCCTTGAGGGTTAGATGCCGTGTAAGAAGAAGGTAGAGTACTACCGCTCAATTCTGCCAAACATGTACTAGAACCTACATCTGTTCCATCATAAATACGCAAGATGTCATAATTGTTTTCAGTGTTAAATTCCAGAAATTCAACCTGAATCTTAGCACCTTCTGTTGCAGGCATAAATGTCATGACATGTAAATCATTATCAGGATAATTATTTTCAGGACCGCCAGAGTCATAGAATAATGCGTTGCTTGTAGTAACAGTTCCATCGTACATATTATATGATTCTGTGACTGTTATATAATCATTCTTCGTTATTGTTTCTGTATCGCCATTTGCATTTGATACTGTAAGTGTCACGTCGAAAGTTCCGATCTCATCATATCTTACCAAAGGGTTCTGCTCTGTTGATGTGGATGGATTTCCTCCCTCAAAGACCCAATTCCAACTCACCAGGTTGGCTCCCCATGTGTTATCAGTAAATTGTACTGTTGAACCTAATGCAACATCTGTTGAAGGAACTGTAAAATCAGGAAGAATACCTTCGCCGGTTTCAAGCTCTACATGTAATTCTGTTGCCTGACCATCAACGACAGTGACTTCATATTCGGCAGGAAGATATCCATTAGCCGTCACCAATACGGTATAAGTACCAGCATTGATTGGTCGGTGGAAATCACCATTTGGAAGCTGTGAGTTAACCATAGAATAATCTTGATCATGACCGACAAGTTTTATTGTAGCTTGCAAAGGCTCATCCGTCCCTGCTTCTACTACAGTACCATGAATGCCACATAAAGCCTGATTCATATATGCCATTATTGAGTTATAATTGTAATCCCAGAATGTTGGCAATTCCGATGCATTAGGACATTTTATTGTGGAACATTCTATTGTCACCTCACGACACTGACGATAATAATTCATATAATCCTGACGACCGCCACCGATGGTGTACCAATCTGCTCCGTTGGTGATACCATCATTCATATCATCCATATAGCTCGGATTGATTTCATGACAAAGATCGGCATATTCGCGGCTTACCATTTGCCACCAAGCATCATCAGCATGACGTTCATAATTGTTATCCCAAGGATAATTCATAACCTCAGCTCCACCGTGATAATGTGCAGACATACTTATCTGATAGTCTTCCGCAAATTGCATAAACCACTGGGTCTCAAGTGCATAATCTTCTCCATCAGGATGAGGTCCATCAATAGGATCAGGATAGTTGCGGTTCATATCAACACCGTAGGCATTGGCACGTGTCGCTCCATTAACTGTATGATTTCCGCCGTGATACGTTCCGTCAGGATTTGCATTTGGGCAGATGAACAAATCTAAGTTAGCCAAAATATTTTGTACTTCCGGCAAATCTTCTCTTGTCAAAAGAAGGTCAATCAAACGGAGCATCATAATGAAACCTGTTGTTTCATCGCCATGAATTGTTGAGCCATACAAAAACTTTGGCTTTCCATCAGGATTACCGTCATTTATTCTGACCAACAATATCTTACGTCCGCTATTAAGAGTTCCCAAATCTATCAATGTACATTTTTCAGGATATTCAGAAGCAAATTCTTCCATCATAGCAACATATGCTTCGTATGTCGGATATTCGTCCCAGTCATATTCGGCACGTGTTCTTCCGTCGAACATCTTATGAGTTTCCAACATTGAAGGAGGAGTCAACAATGTCGTTTCTATTCCGCTTGAAACAAATTTCTCGTATTGTTCAGCATTTGCGTACGCTATAACCTTATTTCCATCTATCTGATCTACAGAAATATTTCTAGCTGTTTTTGCGATTTGATGCAAATCTTCTAAGTCGAAACTGAAATAAAATTCATTACGATTCAGCATCATTTTATACATATCATTATCTTGAGCGAAGCAGCTCAATGAAATGATTAAGACAAATAATAAAGTAAATAACTTTTTCATATTTATTAACAATTTTTATATACAACATCTAATTCATTTTCAAGCATAATCTTAACATTATCGTTCACTGGCACCAGTGGAAGGCGAAGAATATTCTTACATATATTTTGTTTTGCCAACAAACATTTTATCCCAGAAGGATTACCATCTGCAAAAATTAAATTATTGATTCTTAACATCTTATAATGAAGATCCAAGGCTGTCTTAGTATCTCCATTCATCATTAAAGAAACCATTTTGGCAAAAACAGAAGGATATCCGTTAGCAGCTACAGATATAACGCCTTTTGCTCCTAGAGCCATCATTGGTTGGGTAATACCATCATCGCCTGAAAGCACATCAAAATCAGAGGGCTTATCGCGTAGAATCTCCATTATTTGTTGTAGATTTCCTGAAGCCTCTTTTACAGCTATAATGTTAGGATGTTTAGCCAATTCAACACAAGTAGATGATTGAAGGTTAACACCAACTCTACCTGGCACATTATAAAGCACAACAGGAACCGGTGAATTATCTGCCACAGCTTCAAAATGAGCCTTCATACCAGTCTGATTTGGCTTATTGTAATAAGGTACAACACTAAGAATACCATCAATACCGGTAAAATCCTGACACTTAATCGATTGTATCAGAGTGGAAGTATTATTACCACCCATACCCAATAGTATAGGACAACGAGAGGCGGCAACATCCTTAATAGTTTTAACGACATTAACCTTCTCATCATTGCTGAGAGTCGGAGCCTCGGATGTAGTTCCTAGAGCAACTAAAAAATCGGCACCATTCGACAATGTAAACTCCACAACTTTTTCAAGAGATTGATAATCAACAGAGTAATCTTCATTAAAAGGAGTTATCAATGCTACTCCTGTTCCTACAAATGGATTATTTTTCATTTTTATTACCTGACAACATTAATAAATACTTGTGTAAAATTCTCAGACGTTGAACAACGTCATTCTCTATGCCATAATCAAATGTAAGGTCATGAAAGTCTTTATTAAGCTTAGAATGACCTATTACAAAAGATGAATTAATCAATGACTGCAAATAATCATTAATAATCAGTTCATTATCTTCAGACATATTGATCAGGATCTCATTCTCGAAAGAATTAATAACATCCAATTTGTCTTTCTTTATGATTCCAAAGATATTAAAATCATCTTTTGTAAGAAAAACCATAGTATCTGTCTGCAATTTATCGTTAGGAATAAGATCGCAGTACATCACATAGCGAAACTTTTTTGCTTGATAAAGTGTTTTTAAAACTTTCTCTATTTCCTTAGTACTTTTATATTGATCAGGATCCATCAAAAGAGTAATAGCAGACAAATTCGTAACATCTGGCATTATTACAGAACGTTGTTTCAGACGTCCTTTTTTGATAGCTTTATTCCTGAAGAAAACTACTAACGACTTTAACATTTTACGGCATTTAGCTTGCAAAAATACATTATTAATACGAAATATTCATCATTTTTTCAATATTTTTTTGATTTTAGACCTTTGATTTTTTATCTTTGCAGAGTATTTGAGTATATAATATGAAGATAACTGTATTGGGTAGCGGCACTTCTCAGGGTGTTCCTATAATTGCTTGTAACTGTGATGTTTGTACATCTACGGATCCAAAAGACAAGAGGTTAAGGACATCTATTTTGATTGAGACAGAAAATACCGTGATAAGCATTGATGCTGGTCCTGATTTCAGGCAGCAGATGTTAAGAGCTGGCGTAAAACGACTTGACGCAATTTTGATAACTCATGAACATAAGGATCATATAGCCGGATTAGATGACGTGCGACCTTTTGTCTTCTTACAACAAAGTCCGATGAAGGTTTATGCATCTTCAGATGCTCAGGAAGAGATCAAGAGAGAGTTTTCATACGCTTTTGCGAAACATGATGAAAGATATCCCGGTGCACCCTCTTTTGACATTATTGACATCAATGGTGATCAGATAATAATAAAAGATTTAATCATTGAACCCATTAAACTAAAACACTTCACTTTAAATTCGTACGCTTTTAAAATTGACAATTTCTCATATGTAACAGACTTAAGTGAGTTATCAGAAGAAGCTTTTAACAAGCTTAAAGGTACTGAATATCTTATAATTGAGGCTTTAAGACACGAGCCTCATTATTCGCATATATGTTTATCCGAAGCCATTGATATTGCTCAAAGACTAGGTGTTAAGAAAGCGTGGTTCACTCACATCGGTCATTCTATGGGCAAAGCGGCAGATATAAATCCGACATTACCAGAGAATATGATGCTCGCATACGATGGAATGGAAATCATTATATAATTTTTTTAAGATGCAAGAGATTGAATTTGAATTAAGGGAAGGTGATGATTTCATCCCTTTGATTGCCCTACTAAAGGCAATAGGAATAGTTGAATCTGGCAGTATGGCACAAGAAGTTGTCGCTGCCGGCTTAGTTAAACGTAATGGTGAAACGGAACTACGCAAACGCGCCAAGATAGTTTCCGGCGACATTATTGAGTTTGAAGCTTGCAGAATAAAAGTAATAGCTTAGGACTATAAGAGTCTAATCCCATCATGATGATGGCTTCCACATTCATGTTCTGAACATGTTATGCCAGAGTCTGACACCTTACCATCCAGATATGATTGTATCAACTGATCGACATTGCCTGAGCAGCCTCTGATTACGTTGATATTATGAGCATTAAGCTTGCTTTTAGCTCCATCTCCCATATTTCCAGCCAGCATAAGCGTAACACCAATCTCTTGTAAATCAGCAGCTATACCCGACTTACATCCACAGCCCTGTGGAGAAGGCATAGACTCACGTTTAACTATATTATCATTTTCAATTGTATATATTGTATAATGATCGCAATGACCAAAATGATCATCTACGCGTTCATCTCTTGTTGGGACTGCAATTTTCATAATAAATATAAATCATATAAAAAAAGGCGTTCCGTAAAGAAAACGCCTTTTTGTCTTTTCTTATCAAATATTAAAATAACTCATGTTCTTCAATAAGCGATTTTGCTCCTGATCTAGGTGTTGTCAAGTTTATTGGACTAAAGTTAACACTTGTATAATATCTGCCAAATGTTAAGCCGTTAGGGAAATCAACTGTACCTATAACTTCATCGCCACACTTAAATACCATACTTAGTGGATAACCTGCATAATGGTTGTTGTCTTGATTATCCTTAAATGTGTTAAATACAAGATATGTTCGAGCAGATGGTTCTGTTATAGTTATTTTTTCAGATCCAGCATTATTTATATATTGTTCTGTTAAATCTATTAGAGAACTATGTCCCCACTCCATTTCATCAAACCAATTTTTTGCTTCTATGGTGTTACAGTCTATATCCATTTTAAATTCATTGCAAATAGGCCAAGTATAATAATCACCCGATTTAAACTCTACAGTAATATCTTGGGTCTCATAGCCTTCCAAATTAAAGAGAGCGACTGAATTACGAGGGAAAAAATTTGCACGGTCAAAATTATAATTACCACTTTCATAAGACAAAGTATCTTTTTTAAATTGTACGTTATCAGCTCTCATTATGAGGTAATCACCTATATTTTCTTCTTTTCCTGTTTGTGTTGAAATATTCAATTGCAAATTTCCCGCATGATTTTTACCGCCGACATAGTATAAGTCACGGACCAAATATTTAGGTAATACCCAAGTACCATCATCTTTTTTTTGTATCTTAGATAAACTTGCTCTTCCTACAACTTTACCATGATGATTAATACCTGTTCCAGTGACATTATTAATCATAAGAGGCACTAATCCATGATCTGGTTGATAAAAACACAGAAAATCACCACTTTCCCAATTAATTTCACCACTTTCAGGAAGAATAACTGCTTTAGATCCATCTCCCATAGAGACTTCACCTTTCATAGAGACATCAACAGGATCAGGTTTAATTTCAGACTTTGTACATTGTGCAAGCACAAGCATCATCATAGACAATAAGACAAGATTAATCTTTTTCATTCTTGATCCTCCTTTCTAACATTTTTCAAAGCCACATAACTCATACCACCGAACAATAAAACCAACAATCCATTACCAACTGGAACTGTTTCATTTGCCAATGGATTAACGTGAGCATTACCGTTGTATATACCCATTACAGCTGTTCCTTCTCGATTATCTTTCTGATAATCCTGATAATCGCCAAAGAACGCATCAGACTGAGCCATCAACGATGATACCGAAATGCTCACGAATAACAATAATAATAACAAATTTTTTTTCATCTTTCTAAATTTAATTTACTCTATATTATAATTTTCATTTTTCGTACTGCAAAGATAACAATTATAGTTTATCATCCTACAACATTATTGCTAAAAAAAGTGCAAAAAATAAATCAAAATTTAAATTTACCACACTTTTAACTTTAAATTCTTAAAATTTATTAAGTATCTCTCAAAGAAACATCAATTTCTAAGAACACTATCATCACAAGCCACAACATCGTCTGCAAAGGTAATAAAAATCAATATAAATTTATAAGCACTTGTAGTTTTTTTTAAAAAAAACGTAGTCCACTACTAATCAAACTACTACAAGAAAGATTATCCAATTAATGTTAACTATTTGTATAACAAATATCGTTTCTCATCTGTAACATATCATTTTCCACGTATGAATTAAACAAAAAAATGCCTTCACAAAGAGAATAATGACTTGTATTATTCGGATAAGATGCTGTAGATCTATGTTTAGGACAACCTCCGTAACAAGTTTTAAAATACCTGCAAGCAAAGCATTTCTGAGGAAGTGAATTTCTTTTATTAATTCTAAAATCCATCAGTTGCTGAGATCTAAAGATCTGTTTCAAAGGATCCTTAAAGACATTTCCGATTTTATATTTTGGGAAAACAAAATGATCACATGGATACAAATCGCCATTAAATTCTACGACAACATTATTAGCACATAATTCAGAGTATGAACACAATCCATTAGGCATAGAGCAATAATTTGCCAAAGTAGAGTCAAAGAGATTGACGAAATATCTACCTATGTCATATTTTTTCCATATATCATAGATATCACACATAAACTGTCCGTATGCAAGCGGATCAACAGAATAATCGGTCGGAAGTGAATTCGCATCATATTCGCACACAGGCATAAACTGCATATAATGAGAGCCTATTTGTTTTAGAAACAGATACACATCAGCTCCCCTTCCCTCACTTGCTTTATTAATAGTGGTCATTGTATTAAAATCCACATTAAAGCGATGTAAAAGGGCTATTCCTTTCATGACATCATAAAATGAGGACTTACCATTATTATCACTTCTATATCTGTCATGAATATCCATCGGTCCGTCAATAGAGACACCAAGTAAGAAAGCATTATCCTTAAAAAAACGAGCGAAATCTGGAGTCAGAAGTGTTGCATTAGTTTGTAAGGTATTATGCACATTGATATTGCCTCTGTATTTATTTTGGAATTCTATGATTTTTTCAAAATAATCCAGTCCAAGGAGAAGAGGCTCACCGCCATGCCAGTTAAACGTTATTTCATTAGTTTCATTAATCTCAAGAAATTTTTCTATACAGATCTCAAGCGATTCCAATGACATTATTGGGTTTGATTTTCCATACAGGCTTATCTTATCTATATAGTAACAGTACTTACATCTCAGATTACAGACAGAGCCTATTGGTTTCATCATCAAGTTTAATGACAGAGGTTCTGATAGAAATTTCGCATCGTAGAATGTCAGAATATCCATCATGATCAGAAGTTAAAGATATCGGACTTGACTCTAGCGGTTTGCATTAGAGAATCCAATTCATGTACCAGCTCTTTATGATTATCGGAAATATCAACAGATTCAGAGGGGTCATCAGATAGATTATATAATTCTATTCTATGATTGTGTGTATCATTATATTTCACGGCTTTCCAATCCCCTTTTCTGATTGCCTGACGTCCACCATATTCATGGAATTCCCAATAAAGGTAATCATGTTCCGCTTGTTTATCTGCGTTTCCTTTCAATTCAGGCAGAAATGATATACCATCTACATTTTGCAATGAATCAATATTGATAATATCAGCAAACGTAGGCATAAAGTCCCAGAAAGCAGAGATATGATCAGATTCAGTATTTTTTTCCACTACATTATCCCATCGCAATATCATTGGCACTCTAATTCCACCTTCGTATAAATCTCGTTTTATTCCACGCAAGTTACCGTTGCTATTGAAGAATTCAGGATCGGCGCCACCCTCTGCATGAGGTCCATTGTCGGAAGTAAATACGATAATAGTATTTTCAGCAATTCCCAGACTATCTATTAGCTCACATATTTCACCGACCTGTTTATCAAGTACAGACATCATTGCGGCAAAAGCCGCATGAGTAAATTCCTGAGAAGCATATCCCCCGTTTTTATAATAGGGACCATCATCACAACCTTTATAAGATTTTTCCGCTTCTAAATTCTCTTTACCAATATAATCATCCAACACATCTTGCGGAACCTTAAGCTCAGCATGAGGTAAAACCGTTGAATAAAGCATAAAAAAGGTCGAGTCTTTATTCTCTCTTATAAAATCAATAGCTTTATCATGAATAATATAAGGCGCATAATCATTTTCATCCATACCGTTATTACCTTCCAGAACGACTTTATCCTCATTATGCCACAGATGATATGGATAATAATTATGTGCAATTCTCTGGCAGTTATATCCAAAAAACTCATCTACATTTTGGTTCTCAGGAGCACCTTCTGTATTTGGTCCTCCCAATCCCCATTTGCCAAAGACAGAAGTCTTATATCCATTTTCTTTAAACATCTTAAAGATTGTATAAGTATTTTCCGGGATAGGATATTGTCCTTCTTCTTCCAACTCTTTATTTCCTCTAATTATGGTATGACCTGTATGCTGACCTGTTATAAGGCAAGAGCGCGAAGGGGCACTCACCGAAGAACCTGAATAGTGCTGGGTAAAAGTTACTCCATGAGCGGCAAGACTATCAATATTTGGGGTAGAAAATTTTGTCTGTCCCATAAATGATAAATCTCCATATCCCAGATCATCTGCAAGAATAAAAATTATATTAGGCTTTGATTTATGTGCGTGCTTGTATGTTTCTATTGCACCTACTGTTAGAATAGTCGGAACACATGATGTCAGAGATAATGCAGTCAAGATTATTGGAGAAGACTTTAACAGGTATTTATTCTTATTATTTTTCATACGATATGGTTATTCCAGCACAAAGATAAGATTTTTATCACATAATTCTCAGCAATACTATATCTTCTTCATTAATAAATTTGTACGCATAGTCATAAACGACTTTGTATTCTGATCCTTTCCTAGTTTTATAAACATTCGTAATAAACTCAAAATCAAAATGTTTATCGAGAAGAAATTGTTTTTTAACTATTGTCTTTCTTTTATTTATAGATTGTAATATTTCTCTATTATTTAACAAAGAATTGTTTATTATTTTAACGATAGTATTATCCTCGTTTTTTCTCATTTGATAATGGTGATTATTACGACAATTATCATCGCAATATTTTTTATCTGATCTACCATTCAATAAAGAACCGCAGAAAAGACATTTTTTAGCAGCATTTTCAGTCATAATCACTTCCCGATTGAGATCAATTAGAGAAAACGTACTCAATAATATTAGCTCCCATTTTCAGGGCTTTCTGACGAGTTTCTTCAGAGTCGAGATGTACTCTTTGATCTTCCCATCCATCACCAAGATCACATTCATATGTAAGCAGACATATCATTCTACCCTCATAGAACAACGCAAATGCTTGAGGCGGTTTATTATCATGCTCGTGTATTTTTGGCAGTCCATCTGGGAAATGATATGGTTTTTGAAAAATAGGGTGAGAATAAGGCAGTTCTGTCCATTGTAAATCAGGAAACACCTTCTGCATTTGTCCCATCACAAAATCTTTCAAGCCATAATTATCATCCACATGTAGGAATCCACCTGCCAGAAGATAATTTCTTAGATTATCTATTTCTGAATCATTGAACACCACATTTCCATGACCGGTCATGTGTACAAAAGGATAATTAAAAATATCAGGGCTTCCGACCTCCACGGTTGCTATATTTGGATTTATATCTGTCTTAATACTTTGATTACAAAATTTCACCAAATTTGGCAGGGAGGTTGGATTGGAATACCAATCACCGCCGCCGCGATAACGCAACAGGGCTATTTGTGTATCTTGAGAAAAAGAACACAGGGAAAACATAAGAAATAGTGATAAGATTATTATTTTCATAAATTGGCATTTGATTAAATTAATGATTATAAGATATTTAACTCATCTGATTTATAAGTTGGATAGTATGGCACGCCACCAAGGCTGCTGTTTCTGTTCTCAATCTAGCTTTACCTAGACTAACGGGAATAAAACCATAATCCTTTGCCATTTGGACCTCTTCTTTAGAGAAATCACCTTCCGGACCAATAAGGACGATAGCGTTCGTACCTTTTTTATACAAATCGCAAAGCTGCACCTCAACATCATCATCTATCCATGCTATAAACTTCTGTCCCTCAAAATCTTGTTTAACAATTTTTTCTAAAGGTTGCATGTCTGTCATAGAAGGCATAAACGACTTCACTGATTGTTTCATGGCAGCTACTACAATTTTTTTAAATCTTTCAACATTAATAGCTCTACGTTCTGAGTGATAAGATGCAAAAAACTTCACCTCATTGATACCTATTTCAGTCGCTTTTTCCAGAAACCATTCCGTTCTTTCATTAAGTTTAGTAGGAGCAATGGCTATAGTCAGATTAAATCTAGGTGTATCATAGCCATTTCTTTGGTTTGACAAATCCGCGATGGCTCTTTTAGGATGAGCATCGATCAGGACCGCATCGAACAAGGATCCTTTTCCGTTAGTGACACAGAATCGGTCTCCTTCCTTCATTCTAAGAACCTTAACGATATGTTTAGATTCTTCTTCCGGGAAGGAGATCGTTCCTATCTGTGCATCTGGAAGATAAAAGACATTCATCTTTTTGTTATTTTACATTTTCTCTGGCATAGAGATACCAAGTAAAGAAGAAGCATTACGCAGCAGTTTTGCCGTCATATCTGCCAATTGCAATCTAAACTCTCTACGGTTTGGATCATCTTCTTTCAATATGCTACACTCTTGATAAAACTGGTTAAAATCTTTAGCCAAATCATAGATGTAGTTTGCTATCATCGCTGGACTTCTATTGATTGCAGCTTGTTCCAACACAGAAGGCCAGTTATGGATATTCACCAACAGAAGTTTTTCTTTTGGTTGCAATTCATTTACTGGCACATTTTCACCAAATGTCACGCCATTATCCGATGCTTTACGAATAACAGAGCAGATACGAGCATGCGTGTATTGAATAAATGAGGCAGTGTTTCCATTAAAATCTATTGACTCTTTAGGATCGAAAAGCATTGTTTTCTTAGGATCCACTTTCAGGATAAAATATTTAAGAGCTCCTATACCTATCATATCATATAGTTTAGCAGCTTCCTCATCGCTTAATCCATGAGCTTTGCCTAGTTCTGCCGATACGTTTTGTGCTGTATTAACCATTTCATCCATCAGATCATCAGCATCTACGACTGTACCTTCACGAGATTTCATTTTACCATTAGGCAATTCAACCATACCGTATGATAAATGTTCAATATCATTTCCCCATTGACGTCCTAATCTAACTAGTACACGTTTCAAGACATCGAAGTGATAATTTTGTTCATTTCCAACAACATAAATCAACTTCTTTGGTTGATACTCTTCATAACGAAGCTGTGCGGTACCTAAATCTTGAGTCATATAGACCGAGGTTCCATCTCTACGAAGCAATAATTTCTCATCCAGACCTTCATCTCGCAGGTCACACCAAACCGAGCCATCTTCTCTTCTATACAAGACATCACTTTTCAAGCCCTCATTAACAAGTTCTTTACCAAGCAGATAAGTCTGAGACTCATAATAGATTTTTTCAAATGAAACACCAAGGCGATCGTATGTGACATCAAAGCCGTCATAGACCCATTGATTCATTGTTTCCCATAGAGTTCTAATATCTTTATCGCCTGCTTCCCATTGCCTTAACATTTCGCGGGTCTCTTGCATCAAAGTTGATTTTTCCTCTGCCTCAGCTTTGGCTTTTTCTTTATCATCATCACTCAGCTCATCATAATTCTCTGGAAGTAATTGTTTAACCTCTTCCTTATAGTGCTTATCAAATAGTACGTAAAAATCTCCTATAAGATGGTCACCCTTCTTTCCAGTCGATTCTGGTGTACAAGCATCACCCCACTTTTGCCATGCAATCATACTTTTGCAGATATGAATACCTCTATCGTTAACAAGGTTAACACGAACCACATTCTCCCCATTAGCCTTTAATATTTCCGACACACTCCATCCTAATAAATTATTACGGATATGACCAAGGTGTAAAGGTTTATTAGTATTTGGAGAAGAATATTCTACTACAATAGGTTTGCCTTGTATTGGTTTGCGACCAAAATATTCATTTGTATGATTCTCCGCAAAGAAAGAAAGCCAATAATCATCAGATACCAACAAATTAAGAAAGCCTTTAACAACGTTATATTTAGAAATGATAACACTCTCTCTCAGAATTTCCTGGCCAATCTCATCGGCCATAACTTCCGGGGATTTTTTTGACAATTTCACAAAAGGGAAAACCACAATAGTAACATCACCTTCGAATTCAGGACGTGTTTTCTGAAAATTAACCTGCTGAATCGGCGGCTCTTGTCCATATAGCTTTCTAAAAGCATCTATAAAAAGCTGTCTCAAAATTTCTTCCAACATAATAACTCATTTTATTAGGGCACAAAGATAACAAAAAAGCATGAATTACAGTCAATTTTTAAAAAATATAGAATGGAAAAGGCTAAAACTAAAAGGAAATGCCACCATCTCTTCTATATAAGGTTTCTTATAATAATTCCTGAATATACCAGGCAGATATGCATACACATTGCCGACAATGTAAACATGCACATAATCTATCATAACATAGTCTAGTTCATGTGACATATTAAAATCACCGAACTCAGGATCATCGAGCAACACCTCGTCAAGAATTGATTGTTTGATCTCCATACTCCTTTTATACATCACTTCATCAGCGAAGTCCGATTTAAGAATATAATTTGAAAGTATCCTTCTTGCCAAATGTCCAAACATTTCCAAATCCAAGCCAATATCTTTAAGTTTAATATTTTTAAACAACGGCTGCCCGCTGAACCAACATCCCATGCTATGTGCTACCACTGATGTACAAAAATGCGCCAATTCCTGGTTTGAAAAAAGCCATTGCGACACCCTTAATCCATGTTCATTATCCATGGGAGGATATGCATAAGCTTTCATAATACTACTAATAAAGCCATTACCCAATCCATAACTAGTAGCTTTAAGGATCTTATTCCAATCATCACCTGAAAGCTTTGACACTCCATCGCTGACCGATATGAATTCGTTAGTACCATATTTAACAGAGTTCATAGCGGCTCCTATGGCTACTCTACCTAACCATGATGTGCAGTCAAAGAAACATAATTTGATAAAACCTTGTGCAAATCCAACAGTAAAAGCCAACATGCCTTCACCGAAATTATCAAGATTTTTAACATTCATAATAACATTTGAAAAACCACTAAAAACTCCTGTAATGATATTTTCAACCCATTCTCCTGTAGGATCGTAAAATTTCAACGGATTATTCAAGCAATAGCTATATCTATTGAAATTCTGAGACATTGTCAACATCTGAATATTATTATCCGGACTCAACATCATCGACATCATCGGATCATATATTCTTCCATTCATATTTATCAAAGCAAAATCGGTTAGATGTTCATGTCCAGTAAAACCTCTATCGAACAAAAGGGGTTCATTAACATAGTATTCATCCCAGGTATCTGAATCTCTACGATTTCCCCATGCATCAAAACTTAATCTCTGAAGCACTTCCGCATTATCATCAGTAATAATATTCCACGAATCAATATTATCCTTATTTATATAATTGATATCAATAGCACCCTTAGCATCCTCTACACAAACCGCGAAAACACCCATAGGACCAGACAAATATGTCAGCTTAGAAACAGTACCATTATCATTAACAATCTCACAATCACCAACATAAACTTTAGTCTTTATTTTTCCATTATTGTTAAGGCTAGAATAAATCCTACTATTATCACTGCCATATATAATATCCAATCGTTTGGAACCTTCGTTAATTCTAACGGCATTATCGTATGAAGAATAAACAATGTTTTGTTTAAAACCATTAAACATGGTCTCATCATCAGTATCAGCCTGCACAATCGCATGCGGTCTTTCAACATCGTACTTTGTATTATACAACACCTTAACACCATTTATGGTTTTCGCAGTTATATTACCTAGGTCATCATATACCATTTCTCCACTAATAGCACCATTAAGTCTAATTCTCTTAAGCCTATTGAAATCATCATACTCAAATTCCTCCATAACGGGGACACCGGTATTTTTCTTTCTAAACATAAGATTACCGAAATCATCATATCCGTACGATAGATTTTGTAACATCTTATTGTCAGATGAGATAGTGCGAATTGTCTCTATCATAAAAGTATTGGGATTATAACCACACATAGTTTTCAAGCCATTGCCTAATTGATATTCAGTTATATTACCATTAGGATTTGTAGAATTTGTCATCCACAACATTTTATCATCCATTTCATTATAATAGGCTTTCTCATAACCTGAATTTGAATAAGTTTTCGACAGACAAAAGCCACTCGGATATCTTATTGAGGACACCCTACTAGCTTCATCATAGGAATAGGTCGTAAAATAGGTCGTATTATTTATGGTCTCATATTCTTTCGACAATCTTAATTTATCGTCATATACATACTCAATAATGTGATTATCAGAGGTAGTTATTCTTTCCAACATACCGATCTTACCTTTCTCTGCATTATAATGCCATTTTGTAGTTACGACCTTGTTTGCAGATGCATCCCTTTCTTTTCTATCTATCATTCTTCCCGATACGTCATATTGATATTCAATGTAATTATTATTAGGCATTTTTACTTTTTTCAGGTTAGATAAAGCATCGTATTCATAGATAATTGTACCATAATCAGGATCATTCAATGTCTTCTTATTTCTACAATTGTCGTAGGTTACCGAAACCTTTGTCAATGGCAAATTATCAATTTGAGTTGATTTTAGCAAACCATCACTGTAATACTCATAATAAAGTACGTTACCGCCTATATCCACACTACGTATCAGCCATTCTTTAGAATTATACGTATCTGTTTTATGTTGCTTTACACCTTCAGAACTCACATATTCCGTTCTAATAGTATTTATATCATATTTTAATAAAACATAAGATGCATTTGGATATAATATTTTATGAAGTCTATTATACTTATCGTATGATTTAACAATATTTTTTGGAGTTTCGCCTTGAAAATATGGTAAAGATTCTTGTATTAAATTGCCGAAGTCATCATATCTTTTATCCACAAAGATCGGTCTCCCATTTATATCAAAATTAACAGTTCTTAACTCCACGCCAGACTTATGATAAAAAATAATACTTTCTGCATTACCTGTTGTTTTCTCCCAAGAATAATAAGAAGCTCCATTGGGCGCAAAATCATTTCCTTTCGACCAGCGCAAAGCTTTTGCTATTTGTGTACCATCAGGCATAGTCACCATATCAGTAACACCAACAGGGTCATTCTCTATCGAAGTAACATAATGATTATAATCTAAGGTGGACATCATAATTCCATAATCATTATCATAGAAATTACTTACAACATTATTAAATTCATCGAAAATCTTAGTCGCATAACGATATTGATATTCTTCACCAAATTCCTGCTTCATAATTTTTTTATACGATATCGAAGGAGATGAGATTGTATGGCAGACTGTGTTACCAACCTTATCATACTGATACTCACTGGTTACTAACAAAGGATCCGACATATTTTCATCAAGATTAGGTATTTTATATTCTTTTGTGATTCTTAATGGATTTGAACTATCATTATACTCAAAGATTTGAATGTTTCCATTTGCTTCACCATTCTTCATATGAGAAGAACGTCTTACTTTCTTATATCTGTTTATTATCCATTTATCGAGCTTATTATTATACGTATTATGTATTTCATCCCAGAATTGACAGCTTTTCGGATTGCTAACATTTTTACTATCATAACCTGTAAATGATGAATGTAATGATACAATATTATCATAGAAACAATCATCACCGGTGTCGGTCTGATAATTATTCTCCGTTACAACATTTTTTATTATATATGTTTGTCTGTCAAAACTATAATTAATTTCATGGGTTTTATAAAGTTGAGGTGATATTATTCTATCATTATCATACATCTCATACTTTTTAAACATAAACGAAATATCTTTAACCAGTTGATTTTCTCCATGATATAATTTCTGTCTTGACGGCAGTGCCATTGCATGACTATTCATAGTTGATATCTCTGATTCTTTTATTTGTTTCTGAACAAGATTATTATTCATGTATGTCCTAGAAACAACCGTCTCAAAACCAAGAAAACCATGACCTTTGGTATGTATCAATGCATTCTTATATTCATATTTTGTCACAATAGCTTTATCATTAATATTAAATATTGTATCTGTTTTCAGCGCAGACAATGGTATTCCACAAGTTCTGATATTATATGACAAATCT
Source organism: Lentimicrobiaceae bacterium (assembly GCA_015061335.1). Classification (GTDB taxonomy): domain Bacteria; phylum Bacteroidota; class Bacteroidia; order Bacteroidales; family F082; genus Limimorpha. The sequence goes on from SUWT01000008.1 coordinate 30,472, forward strand.
GTATGATCTGATGAGTAGAAATTATTTTGTGTTTTAAGTCTATCCATGAGATAATCATAGGAGAAACCTACTATATTACCCATTCCATCCACTATTCTTTCTACACTATAATAAGAAGAGTGAGGATACAATGAGGTAATATAAGCTTTCTCTGATGCTTGTGGTTGTCTTGGAAGAGAAGACAATATTGAAACATTTTCCTGAGCCAAAAATCTGCCTATATGTATTGCCTGATGCGAATAATTTATAGGCATATAATATCTTTTTTGACATGTAAAATTGTATGTATTATCTGATTTTACATAAGGTTGGAAACCTATTTCAAGATAATGATTACCAGCAAAATTTTTAAACACTCCAACATCAGAGAAACCATCACCATCAAAGTCTGCTGTTCGTATAGTCACACTAGGCTCCTCCATTTCTTTCAACGAACATATGTATCTATCTTGAGGATTTAACGATATGTTCCACAACAGATTATCCCTAAAAGTAATAGGCTGAAGAAAATTATCACCTCCTGATATCGCCAAATTCCAGTAAGTCTTTGAATTATAATAGAGCATATCTGTTTTACCGTCGCCATTAAAATCATTTGGGAATGGATATAATCCTTTGTCCATGCTGTTTCCTGAAGCATATAATTCCAAGTTATATATCTTTCCATTATTTGATTGTATTATCCTGAACAACTTATAATCATTATCATACAACGCCAATATTTCAGACAAACCATCTCCTGACATATCTAGCACAACATAATTTGCATCTTTGCCATTTATAACAGAGCTAGCATTAATATCCTTTTTCTCAATATAGCCATTATCGTAATAGAAGTATGAAGCCATATTATTATTCGTCATTCCATTATACGACTCCATCACAATTACAGCATTCTCATTTGAAACATAATTACCAGAATATAGTTGTACACTATTATCAAAAGAATAAGAATCCTTAAAAACGAACATATTATTCTTCATCAGATAAAAATTCAGATTAACAACATTCTGTGTACTATTATCATTGAAATCATAAGATATTATATCATCAACGCCATCATTATCTAAATCTAAAACATAAATCCAATCAAGTATTGCATTAAAAGTTATTGTCGTTATCGGTGAATTACCAAAAGTACCATCGCCATTATTCAAATACACTTTTCCAGTAACATTACCAGGATACGTATTCTGAATTTTGTATGGTACTGTAAGCACATCAGAAAAACCATCACCATTGAAATCACCCACAAAAGGGACATCAGAGAATACAGTTTTATTTAATTCAAATGATCTGAATGAGTTAGACTGAGGATAATGTTTTTTAGAATCATTCCATATAATTCTAGTAGGATTAATTTTATCATCATCTATGGTTAAGCCAACTGATTTAAGGCGATAATGCATAAAATGATGATTCCCTGTATAAGTAGGCTCGTGATATTCAAGAGAATAATCGAATAGCACTTTGTTTGTGTAATTATTCCTTACAACTATATGTTTCAACAGTTTGGTCACAGAAATCATATTAGAATTCACATACGAATACCAGGCATCCTTTCTATTATTATCATATTGAAATTCCACCTTATACGCTGGTTTCACACCAGCATTCTCATTCGATGTATATTCTATATAACTCACATTCAGCTCACCTATGTTAACATCTTTATGATAATTAAAGACAAGCGCGTTACCTTCCCGATCAGATACTTTCTTCAACATCCATTTAATGACGACCTTGGAATTAGTTTTCGCTTCCAATCTAGAGTCTTCTGTAGATCCATACTCCCAAATTGTACCATCATTTTTCCACACCTTAAAATATTTTGGTCCTTCATAATCATCTGTATATGACACTATCTTATCCATATTGTCTATCTCTGTCCTATAAACAGTTCCATCTTCCCCATACGAGGAATAATTCTCTGCTATCAATCGTAGCCCATCCAATGAAAATCTATCGTCAACAAAATCAACATCAGACACATAACTATCATGTAATTCTATTGTCCCAACACGATTTATAGACGATAATCCTGAAAGGTTCCAAGCCCATCCCATGATACCATTTCCACTTTGATTATCGTAAACCAAGGCTAGTTTGGGCATAACATTTAAAATCGCTTTGGGTAATTTAAGATCTATGGTATAAATAACACCACCACTGTTATTGGTAGAATAATCTCCTATCAGACTACCAACTACCCCACTGTCATTCTGTGCCCATCCCCCATGATATCCATCATCAGGAGGGAAGACTGAATATCTGTCTATTTCCATCTTCATCTCATTACCAGCAGTCGGCGAATACGAAAAACCCGGTAAAAGTTTTATAGAAGTTGTCGCCTGACACAGGTAGGTCTTATTATTTTGCAAATTTGCTCCCAATTCAATATATGATTGTTGAAACGTCTCTTGAGAAAACATATCTGTCATAGTAAAAAGAAGCAAAAAAACACTATTTATCAATTTTGTTTTCATAATTCATGGTTTTAAAGTTTCACTACAATCTTGTTTAACATCATCTCATCTGTAATAATCTTCAACAGATATATTCCTGCAGCATTATCACTAATATCTACTCTTATACTATTAGTGAATTGTTCGGTCTTTATCAATACACCTAAATTATTATATAATTCATAAATAATTACATCCTGTTCATTTTCACGATATAACTGAATATTTATGAGCCCTTTGTTGGGATTAGGATATACTAATACATTATCATCAAAACTATCTTCCGACACCTCTAAATTCATTATGTCATTCTCATCGAGATTCTCATCATCCTTAGCATTTCTCGTCACCAACTTCTCCATTCTATTACCATTATCATCATATCTAATTGATAAACAACACTGTGCGAATAAATTCTCATATTTCAGAAGACATAATAATAGCATTAGAAATATCACTTTATATTTCCATTCCATATTATTATAATTTTTAAATTATTTACTTGATTTTAAAGATTCAATAATCAGCTTTTGTTGCTCAATTATTTTATTAAGTTCAATGGTATATAATGTCAGTTCTTCAATTTTTTTAAGAAGCAAACCATCCATCTCTATCATATTATAACCTTCATTCAGGACTTTCTCTTCTGATGGTATATCTGGAAGATGACCATTAGAATTGATAAAAGATTCAAGTTCCGACAATGACTTCAAATCATAATTATCTTCAAATACATAATCATGCCATTCACTTACTTCTTTAACAAAGACCTCATTTGTCAATATTCCACCTGAAACAGCGAGAGTATAATTATACCCTTGAGTAAATGAATTAGTTGTATTAATACCTACTTTAGCAGTCATTACTATATTTTTAGCATTCATATTAATATTATCATTCTCTGATAATATTGACATTCCTTTTCCTTTTAAAACACTAATTCTGTGGTGTTCATCATATATCTGCAAGAATGCCGTACTGCTTATAGTGGTAGGTTCCAATATTATTCCAGCATCTTCATTTGAATCTGACTTAATATGAAGTTTTGATCTAGGATTTGTGATATTTCCTATTCCAATCTTTCCTGTGGTATTATATGCCGATGATGATGTTATAAATAATGTAGGATATATACTATTAAAACCTATCATCATTGTATTAGGCTTATTATTAATCAAAGATCTAGTATCGCTATTACTCGTACCAGAACCTATCACCACGGAGTTTGTTGCAGTAGCTCTTACGAATTTACCCATCGCTAATGTATTACCGGCATTAGCTTTTGCCGCATTACCTACGGCAAATGAATATATTCCCCTCGCTTCGCTGGCAACACCAATAGTGGCTGAATAATTACCACTTGCATTATTTTGACTTGTTCCTGATGATGGTCCACACAGATCACAACCTGCTTTCTCTTGAGCCATCAATGCATTTTTACAATCAATAAAAACTAATATTGTAACTATTAATATTATCATTCGTGTTTTCATAAAATTTGGTTTTTAAAGGTTTTTAATTATTCTTTTATAAAAGTATCAGTAAACACATATTTTTCTTCTGTTTTTATTCTACAAAAGTACATTCCACTTTTCAGACTCGATACATCTATAGACATCTCATTATTACTCATAAATGTATCATTTTCCAAAACAATCCTGCCTTTAACATCAAATATACCTATACAAACTTTTATATCATTTATTTTATCAATATAAATATTCAGATTATCAGAGACAGGATTGGGGAAAATTTTTGTGTTAACAGAGATCATTTCCTCTTTGATATTCGTACCATCAAGAAAATCTTCCCTACTCAGTTTCCACATAATTGCACACATTCTGTTATTTTCATTGTACGTACCAACAACTATACAACCATCATCTGCAGTATGCTGTATTGATGTTAACGCAATATATTTATCGTAATCAAAGAACACCTCACCTAATACATCTAAATTTTCATCTAGTAAAAACACAGAGGAAGTATTAGGATACATATTATGCATTTTGATATGTTGCCAAAATGTTGATACATAAATGGTATTTGAATTATGATAAATCAGACTTCTATACTGTGACACATAGTCTGTAGTATCTACTCTTTCAAAGCGAACTGAATCTATTATATTCATTTCTTTGTCCATTTTAAGTAAAAGAGGATACCACTCATTATAGCCATGAGTATAGGGTGTCATAGCCGACATCAGATAACTATCATTATCCAGCCAATGAACATCCATAAATTCAGGACTGATATAATTTGGATAATTATTAGGATCATCTATAAGTGTAGAATACATATAATTAAGGTTATCATCCAAATAAAAAACCGTCGGAGTTCCACTAGGATACATTCCTTTTCCAAATATAGCATAACTTTCACTTTCAGGAACTATTGTAAGATCATTAATATTTAAATTATACGACGTATTTTCAAGAATCACATTCTTAATCATATTACACTGATTATCAAACTTATAAAAAGCATAATCATATATTGGATTTATCAAATAATTATCTTTTGTTATTTGAGTTGCAAGTATTATTTCTGCTTTCTCATTCATAACAAGATCTGCTTCAGGTCCAAACGACATATAATCATCATCAACATCAATGAGGTTTTGATGCAATATTTCAAGATTTGGATTTATGATTGCCAGCCATAATTTATTTTTCAATGATTCTGACTCAGGCTCGTTGCAGTATGCGTTAACGAACAAATTACCATCACCTAAACCCAGTGCTGCATTTATGGTAACAACAACATTATCGAAATCCAATATTCTATATTTATATTCTCCTTTATTGTTCACACATAAAACCAAGGGTTTGCTCTTATTATCATGTACTTCCGTAACAGATCCAAGAGAGTAATTATAATCCGCAGAGGCATCACAGTGAAAGAAAAACGCATCACAATCATCAAATGGAAGCTTTATACACCATTCTTGAGAATAAAGCAAATTAGCCATAAGCATCAATACCAACAAAATAACAGATCGTTTCATAGAATTAACTTTTTATTATTCGTTCAAAATATCTCTAGGTTGACATAAATCATATTCAAAAATCACATGGCGGCTACCATACAAAATAATATTTTGATGAGCGTAAAGAGTTTTATTATCTATATAATAAGATATGCCGCTAATCTCAACCTCCATAAATCTCGCATCTTCTGGCAACTGACTAATATATTTTGGATCGTTAGGCACCAAATCAAATATAACTTTAAGCTCATTATTATAATATCTATTAAGAAGCTCGTAATCAAGATACAACAATGAATCTGGCGGATCTAAATGATAAAATATATAATAGGAATTCTGATTCTGATTAAAATATTCATTACCGCTTAAAAAAATCTGACCTACATTTACATAAATAGCTCTGACCGGATCTGGTTCTTTAGGATACCAACCATAATAATAGTTAATGGTATCTTCTAAGACTTCAGCGGCATCAGTTATCCATGTCGGATCATCACAGGCACCTCCATATTCACCAAAATAAAAGCAATCGCCTTCTTTAAAAGGACCATTTAATACCGGATTTGGTTCTATAGGATCTGAAGATTTACGCCCAGAAATAAGTGTAACATTGACATTCAATTTATTAGAAACAACTTCACCTTTTCTAACAATAATTGTCATCAAGGACTTATTATTGGTAAAACCATCATTCATATATGCTAATCTAACAGAACTGACTATTTCCTCATAAAGGCGATGTACATCATGCATCGACAGCATATTATCATACACATTAATAGAAAAATTCAACTCTTGAGAAACTTTTGATTCGTACATAAGGTCAGGAAAAGAATAGTTTACGTTAAACAAAGATTCTATGTTCCACATCGCCGAATCTATTGATGTGTATTCCACACCTTTATAAGCACCTTGTTTGATTTGTCTCAATTGATTATCAAAGGTTTTAATTCTCTCAACAATAAGTTGTGTTTTTGAAGGGATACTAATTTCTTCATTGTCTTGTGGCGGCTCTGTCAGTTTATCCTTCTTGCATGACAAAGCTGCAATAATCAAAGCAAAAGAAAAGAGAGCTAAGATTAGATTACTTCTTAAAATTTTTTGTCTCATAATAAAAAAGTTTTAAATTTGATTTTTGATTAATTTGATTTTGATTTTTGTGATAATAATTAAATTACAAACATACTACAACACCTCCTTTTTTGTATATATTTCAATACAAAAATAATATACCAAACATCTTTTGTCAAGAAAAAAATATATAAATGTTTTTCACATTTTATTGTTAAAACAAGTTAACATCACTATCAAAAAACGATTAAAAAAAATTATTTTATATTGTCAAAATATAAAAAAGTTGTATTTTTGCATTTTGATGGCACAGAATAAAACATTATCAGAAAAGTTCAGAACAGAGGATTTACAAGGAAGTAAATTCAGTTCTGATATTTTTTTTGTTGTTGACGGTTTAAGAGCCGTCTTTTTTTTGTGTTTTTCGCAAATAAATCATTATTATTTAACTCTAAATCATAAACAACAATGTCTATTTCACTTAAAAACCGTAGTCTGATTTCCATTTACGACTACACTCCAGAAGAGATATGTCATATTCTTGACATAGCAGAAGATTTTGAGATGAATCGTCTTCAAAATTTATTAAATGGCAGAGTTATTGCTTCCTTATTTTTCGAGCCATCGACAAGAACAAGACTCAGTTTTGAGACAGCGATACAATTATTGGGTGGTAATGTAATTGGTTTTAGCAGTACTGCCGGCACAAGTCTTCAAAAGGGTGAATCATTAAAAGACACCATTATGATGGTTGCCAGTTACGCTGATTTAATCGTTATGCGTAATCCTATCGATGGATCAGCACGCTATGCTTCAGAAGTTTCAAAAGTACCTATTATCAATGCTGGTGATGGTTCAAATCAACATCCAACACAATGTCTATTAGACTTATATTCAATAAGAAAGACACAAGGCACACTTGAAAATCTCGAGATCACTATGGTTGGCGATTTAAAATATGGTCGTACAGTTCATAGTCTTGTACAAGCAATGTGCAATTTCAAAGCAAAATTCAATTTTGTCTCTCCTGTTGAATTAAAAATGCCATCAACAGTAATCCAATACATCAAAAATGCGGGTTTAGAATATCATGAATATACTGATCTAGAATCTGTCATACCAAATTCTGACATTATCTACATGACAAGAGTACAACGCGAGCGTTTCCCTGATCCTCTAGAATATGAAAAGGTGAAGAATTCATACGTATTACGTAATGACATGCTTGAGAATTCAAGACCTAACTGTCGTATCCTCCATCCGCTACCACGTGTAAATGAGATACATACAGATGTTGACTCTAATCCAAAAGCTTATTATTTCCAACAAGCTCAAAACGGATTATACGTACGCCAAGCTTTAATAGCAGCAATACTTGGACTTAAGTAAATTTTTAATTTTAAAGACTTGAATCATGGATAAAAGAAAAGAACTTATAGTATCAGCCATAGAAAACGGAACAGTAATAGATCATATTCCTGCAAATAAGGTTTTTGAAGTAATTAAGATATTAGATCTTGAACATTCAAAGAATTCCGTTTATTTCGGAACAAATCTAGATAGCAAAAAATTTGGCAAAAAAGGCATTATCAAGATCAGCGATAAATATTTTGCCCCTGAAGACATCAACAAAATTGCATTGGTAGCTCCTTCTGCAACTCTCATTGAAATCAAAGAGTTTGAAGTAACTAACAAACATAGTATAGAAATACCTGAAAAAATCGATACTATCGTAAAATGTTTCAATCCTAACTGTGTTACAAATAAGGAAAACGTCCCTACAAAATTCAACGTTCTGAAAGACGAAGATGGCAAAGTAAAACTAAAATGCCACTATTGCGAAAAATACACAAAACAAGATAACATAGAGTTTATATAATAAGTTTGAGACGTCACAATGTGGCGTCTCTCCTTTTATATCAGAATTCTATCTCTTTCCATTTATCTTTCATGCTGGCAGAATAAATAATAGTCGGAGTCTGCATTGACTTATATTCCGACAATGAGTATGTTTTCACCTTGCTTTGGACTTCATAGAAGAGATTTCCCAACTTTATATTGTATGGATTATTTTGAATTTCATTAAGAAGAAAATAGGTAAAAAGTCCGTGTTTCTTCTCATCATATAAAAATGCCGTCTCATCATTCTGAGCTGCCAGACACAAAACCACATTACCATTAACTAATTGATTGTTAGAACGTATCGAAATCTTCGAATTATCCTGTCTATTCTTTTCCTTATCAAACTTATTATAATAAACAAAACCTGCGTCAACAAAAATAACAGCAGAATGAATTGGCATTGCTCCTAAATTATCGAGAAGCAAATCAACACCAAAACATGTTTTAATTTTATCAAAAGTGCCATCGACGGGTACAAAATACGATTTATTATTTCTGTTAGATGACATTCCATGCCCCGTATAATAGAATAAGATTTTGGTTTTATCTCCATATCTCTTCGCAATACCAGACAGCCATTTCATCGTCATTTCGAAATCGTTCAAACTTGCATTCTGAATATATCTGATATTCTTTTTAGGAACTCCAAAGGTCTTGACGCAATAATTTTTAAATATTTCCGCATCATTTTTTGCATATCTCACTTTAGATTCATAACGATAATGCTCATTGGCAATAATCACCACCCAGGTGTTAGAATTTACAGAATCTAATATGGGAATATCTTGTTCAATATTCGTAAGACGTCCATCTTCAGCAGTATTTCTTGTCCTTTTCCCTATAATATAAATAGGTGTAAGAAGATAAGGCACGCCCATATACATAGAATCCAATATAGCTTTATTAATATATGTATATGATTTACCTTCGGGTAATGAGAAAAGAACACGAGCAAGACCTAATGTATCGTTATTTATAAAAAATTCCGGATTAAGATCTATACTGGACCATGATTTAATGAAATTATCCGATTCATTTAATGGAACCTTTAAATTAATATCACCAAATACAGCTTCTTTTAAAAGCATTGTTTCTTGTTTCTCATCATAAGATCTGATGGAGAAATTAAGTACGAATGTCTTTGATATTTCTTGAAGATATTTATCTTTAGCCTCTTCTTCGAGAATTTTTATCATCTCATTGCGTCTGGATTCATTGACTCTTTTATTATAATTGGCATTAGATTCTCCAATATCCTTTTTTTGCCATTTATCCAACTCATTTTCCACATAAGCTTTAACAAAAAGACGGTAACCTGATTCTGGACGTACCATTCTAACAGGCTTAGACTTTGTAAGAGCAATATTTTGTCCTAAAGCAACAGGACATGTAAAAAAACATAACAATATAATTATAAATATTTTACTCATATCACAAAGCCAATCTAAAGCCTAAATTAAATCTTCGGGTATTAGGCGTTGCATTAAATCTTAAATGAACAGAACATTTATTTTCTTGGTCATGCCAACTTCCTCCTCTAAACACATATAGATGTCCTTCAGAGCTACCGCTAGGATTCATCTGTGATCCGCCTAAATAATCGCCATAAATATCGTTGCACCATTCCGAAACATTACCACTCATATCATAAAGACCGAGTTCATTAGGTGTTTTTAAGCCAACAACTTGAGTACCTTCATCATAACTATTTTGAAAATACCATGCTACTTCATCTAATTCATCGCTTCCTGAATATAGGTAACCGTTATTATCCTCACCACCCGAGGCTGCATATTCCCATTCCGCTTCTGTCGGAAGTCTGAAATTCTCTCCTGTTTTTTGCTTGAGCCAGGAGCAGAACGCTAAAGCATCGTTATAACTAATATGTATAACAGGCAGATCGTAGTCAGTTTCATCAAGCGGATGACCTTTTGTATCACATTTCCAATTGACGTTTTTCGATAATTCCCAGTAGCCTCTACCCCACAGATAGCTGCCACCATATTTATCGGCATCTGTTTTGTATGCTGTAGCATCAATGAATTTTTTAAACAGTTCTACCGAAACCTCATATTTTGCCATATAAAAATCAGAGAGTGTAACATCGTGAGCCGGTGACATATCTGTAGCGTGTTCAGAATGCTGTCCCATTTCGAATGTACCTCCATTTATTTTTACCATTTCAAGGAGATAACCATCTATGTCGAAAGTTTTCTTTGACTCTTTAACTTTTATTTTAAAGGAAACCTGATTGGAATAAATCATATCACGTTCGGCAAAGACATGCCAGACAGCGGTTTTATTACCTGGCATGACATTTGAGCCGACGTCTCCGCTAATATTTTGGAGTGGCAGACCAAAGGTTTTTCCACCATCGATAGAGCAATAAATATCAATATCAGCGATAGCATCTAGGGTATAATTTATCACAATATTACTACCTTCCACTCTAAAGTCAGCATTTGTTACATTCTGACAATGAGCGGATAAGACAAAAAGAAGAGGTAATAACAAGCAATAAATACACTTCATAAATATTATGCTTGAGCGGCTGGTCCACCCATTGTGAAAGGAGGCATTTTTTCATTTACATCCTTGATAGTACCATGAGTAGATTCGTATTTACTGATATTATCTGCCAAAGCCTTATATAATCTTTTAGCATTTTGAGGTGTCAATATTATTCTTGACTTAACCTTAGCTTTAGGTGAAGCCGGCATTAATTTAATAAAATCGATAATAAATTCTGTTGAAGAATGAGCTATAACAGCGAGATTTGAATAGATACCTTCTGCGATTTCATCGGTCAATTCGATGTTCAATTGATTTTTGTTATTGTTATTATTATCCATAATAATAAGATTAAATTTTTGACAAAGATAGTGTTTTTTTTCAAATAAAAAAAGGTTGGCAAAAAAGCCAACCTTATATAATGACACTAAATTACTTTTTATTTCATTGTAATTTCAGAATCAACATTTATTATTGGTTCATAATCATCACGTGAGCCTACGATCAAGTCATCATACTCGCGCAAACCAGTTCCTGCTGGAATTTTATGACCAACGATAACATTTTCTTTCATACCTTCGAGGGTATCTGATTTGGCGTTGATAGCTGCCAATGTCAAGACCTTTGTTGTCTCTTGGAAAGATGCAGCAGAGATAAAGCTTTCTGTTTGAAGGGCTGCTCTTGTAATACCTTGCAGCACTTGGTGAGCTGTTGCAGGTTTAGCGTCACGAGCTTCAACGAGTTGTTTATCTTTACGTTTCAACAATGAATTCTCATCGCGAAGTTTTCTTACAGAAATCATCTGACCTTCAACGAGATTTTCTGAGTCTCCACGGTTAGTAACTATAACTTTACCAAATATTTCGTCGTTATATTCTTGGAAGGTAAGTTTATTAACGAGTTCACCTTCGAGGAAGCGTGTATCGCCTGGGTCGTCTATCTCAACCTTACGCATCATTTGACGCACTATAACTTCAAAATGTTTTCCGTTAATGGTAACACCTTGGGAGCGATAAACTTCCTGAATTTCATTAACGATAAATTCCTGAACTTTCATAGGACCTTCGATAGCGAGGATATTAGCCGGAGTGATTGCACCGTCGGATAATGGTTGACCTGCTTTCATGAAGTCATTTTCTTGAGCAAGAATCTGTTTTGAAGTTGGGATGAGATAACTCTTTTGTTCACCTGTTTTAGAAGTGATAACGACTTTACGATTACCGCGAACGAGTTTCTTTTCGAATGAAACGACGCCATCTATTTCTGATACGACAGCAGGTTCTGATGAGTTACGAGCTTCGAACAACTCAGTAACACGAGGGAGACCACCAGTGATGTCACCCAATTTACCTGTAGCGCGAGGTATTTTAACGAGCATATCACCAGCCTTGATTTTAGCTCCATCTTCAACCATAATATGAGCACCAACAGGCAAGTCGTATGACTTAATAACTTCCTTATTGGAGTCTAAGATAGAGATTGAAGGGTTCTTTGAATACTTACGGCCTTCGATAATAACGCGTTCGTTATAACCTGTTTGTTCATCAGATTCATTACGGAAAGTAACACCTTCGACTATATTTTCATATTTTACTTTACCTTGATATTCAGAGAGTATCAATGCGTTATATGGATCCCATTCGCAGATAAGGTCACCAGGGTTAACCTCTGTATTTGGTTGGATATAGAGTTTTGAACCGTAGCGGATATTTGCTGTTGTAAGAGCGACACCAGTCTTCTTATCGATGATTTTCATCTCTGCAGAACGACCTACGACAACTTGATATCTTCTCAATTCTTTTTCGACTTTCTTACCAGCATCGTTAGTTTCTGTTGTTGTCTCAACATAGTCAACGACTCTGAGTTCATCGATTTCGAGGATACCATTGTATTTAGCTCTAATTGAGGAATCATCAGATGTTGTTGAAGCAGTACCTCCTTGGTGGAATGTACGCAATGTCAACTGAGTACCAGGTTCACCGATTGATTGAGCAGCGATAACACCCACGGCTTCTCCTCTTTGTACCAATTTACCTGATGAGAGGTTACGTCCATAGCAGTTAGCACACACACCACGTTTAGATTCACATGTCAATACGGAACGTATCTCGACGCTTTCTATCGGGGATTCTGTAATCTTTCTTGCTATATCTTCTGAAATTTCTTCTCCACCATTGATAATCAACTCACCTGTTTGTGGATGGAATATATCATGAAGAGCAACACGGCCCAAAATTCTATCATAGAGAGACTCAATAATTTCATCACCTCTACGAAGAGCACTTATTGTCAAGCCACGGAGAGTACCACAGTCTTTTTCTGTAATAATAACATCGTGAGCAACGTCAACGAGACGACGTGTAAGATAACCGGCGTCAGCGGTTTTAAGAGCGGTATCGGCAAGACCTTTACGAGCACCGTGTGTTGAGATAAAGTATTCAAGAACTGACAATCCTTCTTTAAAGTTTGACAAGATCGGGTTTTCGATGATTTCTGCACCACCTGCTGTAGAAGATTTCTGTGGTTTTGCCATAAGACCTCTCATACCACAAAGCTGACGGATCTGTTCTTTTGAACCACGAGCTCCTGAATCCAGCATCATATATACAGGGTTGAAGCCTTGGTCGTCTTTAGGAAGAAGACTCATAACTTCTTCAGTCAATTTTGTAACAACATGACCCCAGATATCGATAATCTTGTTATAACGTTCATTGGCTGTGATGAAACCCATATTATATTCTTCACGTATAGCGGCAACTTCTTCGTTAGCTTCATGAATTAATTCCTCTTTTACTGTAGGAACCAGAACATTACCCAAGTTAAAGGACAGACCGCCTCTGAAAGCCATTTCGTAACCCATATTCTTGATAGCATCCAAGAATTTCGTTGTTGTAGCGGTACCGAGTAATTTTACCATAGTACCTATAATATCACGTAATGCTTTCTTATTCAACAATTTATTGATAAATCCAAATTCTTTTGGCACAACTTCGTTGAAGAGAACACGTCCAACTGTAGTTTCGATTTTCTCGTTAACGATACTTCCATCTTCCTTACGGACATCAGCGCGTACGTAAATGATGGCATGCATATCAACTTTTTTCTCGTTATAAGCTATGATGACCTCTTCTGGTGAATAGAATGATTTACCTTCACCTTTTACAGGATGTTCAGGGGTACTCTTACGAGGTTTTGTGATATAATAGAGACCCAATACCATGTCTTGAGAAGGCACGGTGATAGGAGCGCCATTAGCAGGATTTAAGATATTATGAGAAGCAAGCATTAATATTTGAGCTTCTAATACAGCGGCATTACCGAGTGGCAAGTGAACAGCCATTTGGTCACCATCGAAGTCAGCGTTGAAAGCGGTACATACCAATGGGTGCAAGCGGATTGCCTTACCTTCTACGAGTTTAGGTTGGAATGCTTGGATACCGAGACGGTGCAATGTAGGGGCACGGTTCAGTAATATTGGATGTCCTTTCAAAACATTTTCGAGAATATCCCATACAACAGGATCTTTACGGTCAACTATTTTCTTAGCAGACTTAACTGTCTTAACGATACCACGTTCTATCAATTTACGGATAATAAATGGTTTGTAGAGTTCCGCTGCCATATCTTTTGGAAGACCGCATTCATGCATATCGAGTTCCGGACCAACCACGATAACGGAACGACCTGAATAGTCAACACGCTTACCAAGTAAGTTTTGACGGAAACGACCTTGTTTACCTTTCAAGCTATCGCTCAATGATTTAAGAGGTCTATTAGAATCTGTCTTAACGGCACTTGATTTACGTGAGTTATCTAATAAAGAGTCAACAGCTTCCTGTAGCATACGTTTTTCATTACGCATAATTACATCAGGAGCTTTGATCTCGATAAGACGTTTAAGACGATTGTTACGTATGATAACGCGACGATATAAATCGTTCAAGTCTGATGTAGCGAAACGTCCGCCATCGAGAGGCACCAATGGTCTCAACTCTGGTGGGATAACAGGGATGACTTTCAAGATCATCCATTCAGGACGATTTTCTATACGTTTTTGAGCGTCACGGAATGATTCAAATACCTGAAGACGTTTCAAGGCATCCTGTTTACGTTGCTGTGCTTTTTCATTACTTGCTTCATCACGAAGTTTGTATGACATCTGGTCTAAATCTAGACGGGACAACAAATCGTAAATAGCCTCAGCACCCATCTTAGCGATGAATTTATTTGGGTCATCTTCCGGCAGATATTGATTTTCAACTGGAATTGATTCCATGATATCGAGGTATTCTTCCTCAGTAAGGAAGTCGTATGGTTTTATGCCATCTTGTTCCTTGATACCTGGTTGAATAACCACATAACGTTCATAGTATATGATGCTATCGAGTTGTTTGGTCTTAAGGCCTAACAAAGCACCAATTTTATTAGGAAGAGAACGGAAGTACCAGATATGAGCTACAGGAACGACCAGCTTGATGTGACCTGTACGCTCGCGTCTGACTTTCTTCTCTGTAATTTCAACACCGCAACGATCGCAAACGATATTTTTGTAACGGATACGTTTATATTTTCCGCAATGACACTCCCAGTCTTTTACAGGACCGAAGATTCTTTCGCAGAACAAACCGTCACGTTCTGGTTTGTATGTACGATAGTTTATTGTCTCTGGTTTTAAAACCTCACCGAAAGAACGTTTTTCAATAGATTCAGGTGAAGCAAGACTAATTGTAATCTTGGAAAAATTGCTATTTAATGTGTTCTTACTTAAAGCCATATATAGGTTAAAATATTATAGAACTTATTATTCAAACGTAATTTCAAGTCCGAGTCCACGTAATTCATGGATTAAAACATTGAATGATTCAGGGATACCCGGAGTAGGCATTTTATCGCCTTTTACAATAGCTTCGTATGCCTTAGCTCTTCCGTTCACGTCATCAGATTTGACGGTCAGAATTTCTTGGAGAATGTTACTTGCGCCGAATGCTTCGAGTGCCCAAACCTCCATTTCTCCGAAACGTTGACCACCAAATTGTGCTTTACCTCCTAAAGGTTGTTGTGTTATCAATGAGTATGGTCCAATAGAACGTGCGTGCATCTTATCATCAACCATGTGATGCAACTTAAGCATATAGATATAACCTACTGTTGCCTTTTGGTCAAATGGATTTCCTGTACCACCATCATAAAGTTGAACGCTACCATTGTCAGGCAGACCTGCTTTTCTCATATAATCATTGATTTGATCCAAGCTTGCGCCGTCGAAGATAGGTGTTGCGAACTTAACACCAAGTTTCTTTCCTGCCCAGCCTAATACCGTCTCATATATCTGACCTAAGTTCATACGAGAAGGCACACCGAGAGGATTAAGTACGATATCTACTGGAGTACCATCAGCCAAGAATGGCATATCTTCTTCACGTACTATTCTTGAAACGATACCTTTGTTACCGTGACGACCTGACATTTTATCACCAATGTTGAGCTTACGTTTTTGAGCGACATAAACCTTTGCCATTTGTACTATGCCATTTGGAAGTTCGTCACCTACACTAGCAACGTTTTTCTTACGACTATAAACACCAAGAATTTCTTTACATCTCATATTGAAATTATTGATAGTCCTGACGATCAAGTCATTGATTTCTGCATCTGTAGTCCATTTATATGGATTGACAGTCATATAATCAATATTCAACAATGCTTTTTGAGAGAATTTGATTTTCTTAGCGATAACAATCTCTTTAAAATTATTATGAACGCCCAAAGATGTTCTTCCTGCGAGCAGGCTCATCAATTTCTCGATAAGTCTTTCTTTCAGGGCGTCGATTTCGCGTTGGCATTCGAGATCTATCTCAGCAATGATATCTTTATCTTTAGCTTTTGATTTACGATCTTTTACCATGCGAGAGAACAGACGTTTACCTATAACCACACCTTTCATTGAAGGTCCGGCTTTAAGAGAAGCGTTCTTAACGTCACCGGCTTTATCTCCGAAGATAGCACGTAACAGTTTCTCTTCGGGTGTTGGATCTGTCTCACCTTTTGGAGTGATTTTACCTATTAATATATCACCTTCTGTAACCTCAGCACCTACACGGATAAGACCATTTTCGTCCAGATCTTTTGTTGCTTCAGCACTTACATTAGGGATATCATTGGTTAACTCTTCAAGTCCGCGTTTCGTATCACGTACTTCCAGAGTAAACTCTTCTATATGTATTGATGTGAATAAATCTTCTTTCACTATTCGTTCAGAAATAACGATAGCATCCTCATAATTATAACCTTTCCATGGCATGAAAGCTACCATCAAGTTACGACCCAATGCCAAGTCACCGCCTTGTGTTGCGTAACCTTCCGTAAGAATTTGACCTTTGGTAACTCTCTGACCTTTTCTTACTATAGGTTTTTGATTTATGCTAGTACTTTGGTTAGTTCTGACGAATTTTATCAAATTATATGTTTTCTCATCGCCATCGAAGCTAACGAGTTTTTCTTTATCAGTTCTATCGTATCTGATAACTATTTTTGTTGAGTCAACGAAGATGACTTCACCTTCGCCTTCAGCTTCGACTATTGTACGTGAATCTCTAGCGACGTAGCGTTCTATACCTGTTCCTACTATAGGAGCTTCAGGATTCATCAAAGGAACAGCCTGACGCATCATGTTTGAACCCATCAATGCACGGTTAGCATCGTCATGTTCCAGGAAAGGAATCAATGATGCAGCTATTGATGAAATTTGGTTTGGAGCAACGTCAATAAGGTCAATCTCTTGAGGTGTAACGATAGGATAGTCGGCAACATAACGAACTTTTATCATTTCTTCTGTTATTTTACCGTCATCATCCATAGCGGTTCCAGCTTGGGCGATAATTTTCTCTTCTTCCTCTTCAGCAGTGAGATATACTGGAGGATTTTGGAAATCAACAACACCGTCAACGACTTTACGATAAGGTGTTTCTATAAAACCGAGATTATTGATCTTAGCGAAAACGCACAATGAAGAGATAAGACCGATGTTAGGACCTTCAGGAGTCTCGATTGTACATAAACGTCCATAGTGTGTATAGTGAACGTCACGTACTTCGAAACCGGCACGATCACGAGATAGACCGCCAGGACCTAAAGCAGAGATACGACGTTTATGTGTTACTTCAGACAATGGATTTGTTTGATCCATGAACTGAGATAACTGGTTGGTGCCGAAGAAAGAATTTATTACTGATGATAATGTCTTAGCGTTTATGAGTTCTGTCGGTGTAAACACCTCATTATCGCGGACATTCATTCTTTCGCGAATAGTACGAGCCATACGTGCCAAGCCAACACCAAATTGAGCATACAATTGTTCACCAACTGTTCTGATACGACGATTGCTCAAGTGGTCGATATCATCAACTTCAGCTTTACTATTTGATAGATTTATCAAGTACTTAATGATTTCTATAATATCGTCTTTTGTAAGTACTTTTACATCATTTGGTATATGGAGACCTAGTTTTCGGTTGATACGGTAGCGACCGACATCACCAAGGTCGTATCTTTTATCTGAGAAGAATAATTTTTCGATGATACCACGAGCTGTTTCTTCATCTGGTGGTTCAGCGTTACGAAGCTGTCTATAGATATATTCTACAGCTTCTTTTTCCGAGTTTGTAGGGTCTTTTTGTAAAGTATTAAAGACTATTGAATAATCAGAAATATTGATATCTTCGCGGTCAAGGAGAATTGTCTTTACACCTGAATTCGCAATAATGTCAATATGTTCTGCTTCCAACACTGTACCACGGTCTAATATTGAATCATGACGTTCGATAGAGACACATTCGCCAGTCTCTTCATTTACGAAGTCTTCGAACCATGAACGAAGGACACGTGCTGAAAGTTTACGACCAAGAACCTTTTTTAATGCTGCTTTAGAGACTTTAACTTCTTCCGATAGGTTAAAAATATCGAGTATATCTTTATCTGATTCGAAACCGATAGCACGTAATAAGGTTGTGATTGGTAATTTCTTTTTTCTGTCGATATAAGCATACATCACATTGCTGATATCGGTAGAGAATTCCATCCATGAGCCTTTAAAAGGAATGATACGGGCAGAATATAATGTCGTACCATTTGCATGCAAGCTTGAACCGAAGAAAACACCAGGAGAACGATGTAATTGGGAGACGACAACGCGTTCCGCTCCATTGATAACGAATGTTCCTTGAGGTGTCATGTATGGTATAAGACCGAGGTAAACATCTTGCACTTTTGTCTCAAAATCTTCATGTTCATCATCAGTACATGACAATTTGAGTTTTGCTTTGAGTCTTACGCAATAGCTAAGACCACGTTCGATGCACTCTGCGATGGTGTATTGAGGAGCATCAATGTAGTAATCGAGGAATTCGAGTACAAAATTGTTTCTTGCGTCTGTGATAGGGAAGTTTTCTTGGAAAACTTTGAAGAGACCTTCATTCTTACGATTATCAGGATTTGTATCAAGTTGGAAGAAATCTTGGAATGATTTGAGTTGGATATCCAAAAAATCCGGATAATCGAAAGGTCTTTTGATTGACGCGAAACTTATTCTATCTAATGATTTATCTGCCAAAGTGTTATGTTTTTATTGTTATAAGCTATGTTAAAATATATAAATATGGTTTAATTAAGACAATAAAGTATAGGCACAAACCTCAACCCCCAATTTGGGGTCGAGGTTATTATGCCGTGTGTCTTGGAAATTAAATCCTTATTTAACTTCAACTTCTGCACCGACCTCTTCGAGGCTGGCTTTCAGTGCATTAGCTTCGTCTTTGCTAACACCTTCTTTGATAGCTTTAGGAGCAGCGTCAACTAATTCCTTAGCTTCTTTCAAACCGAGGCTTGTTAATTCTTTAACGAGTTTTACAACTTGTAATTTTTGTGCACCTGCTGATTTGAGGATAACATCGAAAGATGTTTTTTCTTCAGCTGCTGGAGCTGCATCGCCTGCTGCTGGAGCTGCTACTACTGCTGCAGCTGCTGCTGGTTCGATACCGTATTCTTCTTTTAATATAGCGGCAAGTTCATTAACCTCTTTTACAGTAAGGTTTACTAATTGTTCAGCAAAAGCTTTTAAATCTGCCATTTTTTTCCGTTTTTAATTGTTATACAAATTTATTTTTTTACTTATCTTTACTTTTTTATTATTCCGGTCTCTCTGATAATGTTTTAACAACACCACTGAGTATATGACCACCGGATTGTAATGCACCAAGAACATTCTTTGCAGGTGATTGTAACAATGCAATAACGTCTGCAATCAACTCGTTCTTAGACTTGATATTTACTAATGTATCAAGCATGTTGTCGCCAACATAAACGCATTCTTCTATATATGCGCCCTTCAATATTGGACGGCTCTCCGTTTTACGGAATTTTTTAATCAACTTAGCAGGAGCATTGCCATTTTCTGACAACATCAACGCTGTTGTACCCTTCATGACGTTGTAAAGATCACCGTATTCTCTACCGGTGTTTTGCATTGCTTTCTTCACTAAAGCGTTCTTTACCATCACAAGTTTGACGTTACTATTGAAGCATTGTCTTCTCAAATTGCTGGTTTTCTCTGCATTAAGATCAGCGATATCAGCTAAATAGAAATTTGGACATGCATTCAACTGCTCTGTTATAGAGTTGATAATGACTTGTTTATCTTCTTTTCTCATGTCAATAACTTATTAAGGGTTTAGAGGGCTACTGATTTTGGATCTACCTGAACTCCTGGACTCATTGTACTGGAGATGTAGATACTCTTAACGTAAGTACCTTTAGCTGCCGCTGGTTTCAATTTAATAATCGTTTGGATAACTTCTTTTGCGTTATCATAGATCTTATCAGAACTGAAACTGACTTTTGCAATAGCTGTATCGACGATTCCATATTTATCAACCTTGAAATCGATCTTACCAGCTTTTACTTCTTGAACAGCCTTAGCGATGTCCATTGTTACTGTTCCTGTCTTTGGGTTAGGCATCAAACCTCTAGGTCCGAGGATTCTACCTAATGCACCAATCTTAGGCATTACAGTAGGCATTGTGATAATCACGTCAACATCGGTCCATCCGTCTTTAATTTTTTGGATATAATCCTCTAATCCGACGAAATCTGCACCGGCATTCTTAGCTTCTTGTTCCTTGTCTGGTGTACAAAGTACCAAAACACGAACTACCTTACCTGTACCATGAGGTAATGTAACGCTGCCACGAACCATTTGATTGGCTTTACGTGGGTCAACACCTAAACGTACGTTTAAGTCAACTGAAGCATCGAATTTGGTGTAGGTGATTTGTTTCACGACATCAACCGCTTCTGTCAAGGAGTAAACCTTACTTTTGTCGAACTTAGCTAAAGCTTCTTTTCTTTTTTTAGATACTTTTGCCATTTGATAATTCTTTTTTTTGTTCTACAAATGCTTAAGACTTAGTCTTTACTTTAAAGGTGATTCGCCTGTAATCTTAACTCCCATACTACGTGCTGTACCTGCCACCATACTCATTGCTGATTCTATAGTGAAACAGTTCAAGTCTTTCATCTTATCTTCAGCTATCTTACGAACTGTCTCCCAGCTCATAGAACCAACCTTTGAACGGTTAGGCTCTTTTGAACCTTTAGCAATCTTAGCAGCTTCCAAAACTGATGCAGCAACTGGTGAAGCTTTGACAATGAAATCAAATGATTTATCCTTATACACAGTAATGATAACTGGAAGAACTTTTCCAGCTTGATCTTGTGTACGAGCATTGAATTGCTTGCAAAACTCCATGATGTTAACACCTTTTTGACCCAATGCTGGACCAACAGGTGGGGAAGGATTAGCGGCTCCTCCTTTGATTTGCAGTTTAATTAATCCGCTTACTTCTTTCATTTTAATTCTTTATAAAAGTTAAATGAAAACAAAATTACAAAATTCTTCTATTCTCTTTTTACTTGGAAATAACTTAACTCAAGCGGGGTCTTACGTCCGAAGATTTTTACCATGACTTTAAGTTTTTTCTTTTCATCATTTACTTCTTCGATAATTCCACTGAAACTACTAAATGGTCCGTCGTTAACCACAACAGTTTCTCCAACAATAAAGGTCAGATCACTACCCTCGCCCATTTCTGCAAGTTCATCAACTTTACCTAAGATACGACTAACTTCAGATGGACGGAGCGGATCAGCCTCACCTTTTGTTCCTAAGAAACCAAGAACATTAGGAGTGTCTTTAATAAGGTGTGTTACTTCACCTGAAAGGACAGCTTCTATAAGAACATAACCAGGAAGGTAATTTCTTTCCTTACTGATCTTTTTCCCGTTTCTTACAGAATATACTTTCTCCGTTGGTATGAGCACTTGAGAAATAAGAGCTTGCAAATCTGAACGACGAGCCAATTCAGCATCAAGATACTCTTTTACTTTTTTCTCTTTACCGCTGACGGCACGAATGACATACCATTTTTTTTCGTTTTGCTCGCTCATTTTACCAAGTAATTAAAAATATTAGAATGTTGATTTCGATCAAACACCTTTAATTAGAAAACACGATAGAAAGTTTCTAATAAAGTTTCAAAAGACTTATCCATCAGATAAACCACCAAAGCGATTATTAGGGAAGCAATGGATACGACGATTGCACTACTTTGGAGTTCTTTCCAAGTTGGCCAAGAGGTTTTCTCAACCAGCTCAGTGTAACATTCTTGTACGTAGTTAAAGAATCTTTTCATTTTTGTTTGAACTATTTTATTTTACTTGCACAGGCAGAAGGACTCGAACCCTCAACCAATGGTTTTGGAGACCACTACTCTACCAATTGAGCTATGCCTGTGTATGGGGTGCTTTTTCAAGCACCCGATTTTATATCAATTTTATCAATCTTCAATGATTTCGATAACCTGACCTGAGCCAACTGTTCTACCACCTTCACGGATAGCGAAACGAAGACCTTTGTCCATAGCGATTTCTGAAATCAAGTTTACTTCGATTGTAACGTGGTCACCTGGCATAACCATTTCCATACCTTCTGGCAATAAGATTTCGCCTGTAACGTCTGTTGTTCTGAAGTAGAATTGAGGACGATATTTGTTTCTGAATGGAGTGTGACGACCACCTTCTTCTTTTGAAAGAACATAGACTTCACCTTTGAAGTGGTTGTGAGGTTTGATTGAACCTGGTTTTGCGATAACCATACCACGGCGGATTTCGTCTTTGTCTATACCACGGAGTAAGAGACCTGCGTTATCACCAGCTTCACCTTCGTCCAAAAGTTTACGGAACATTTCAACACCTGTAACAACTGATTTAAGTTTTTCAGCACCCATACCGATGATATCAACTGGATCACCAACTTTAATGACACCTGTTTCGATACGACCTGTAGCAACTGTACCACGACCTGTGATTGAGAATACGTCTTCGATTGGCATCAAGAATGGTTTGTCAACCAATCTTTCTGGTTCTGGAATCCATGTGTCGCATGCATCCATTAATTCGTCGATTTTTGGTGCCCATGTTGGGTCGTCGTTCAAGCCACCGAGAGCTGAACCGCGGATGATAGGAGTGTTGTCACCATCAAATTCGTATGTTGACAATAAGTCTCTAACTTCCATTTCAACGAGTTCTAACAATTCTGGGTCATCAACTAAGTCGCATTTGTTCAAGAAAACAACTAATCTTGGAACACCAACCTGACGAGCGAGAAGGATGTGCTCACGTGTTTGTGGCATAGGACCATCTGTTGCAGCAACAACGATGATAGCACCGTCCATTTGAGCAGCACCTGTAACCATGTTCTTAACGTAGTCAGCGTGGCCAGGACAGTCAACGTGTGCATAGTGACGTTTTTCTGTTTGGTACTCTACGTGAGCTGTATTGATGGTGATACCTCTTTCTTTTTCTTCTGGAGCAGCGTCGATTGAGTCGAATGATTTAACTTCTGACAAACCTTTTTTAGAAAGGTGTAATGTGATAGCTGCTGTTAAGGTTGTTTTACCGTGGTCAACGTGGCCAATAGTACCAATATTGACGTGTGGTTTTGTCCTTTCAAATTTTTCTTTTGCCATATCTATTTATTTTACTTAAGGTTAATATTTTACTTTTTATATCTATTCTTATCCTCCAAAGAGCCGGCGACGAGATTTGAACTCGTGACCCCTTCCTTACCAAGGAAGTGCTCTACCCCTGAGCTACGCTGGCTTTCGTTTGAGCGGAAGACGGGGCTCGAACCCGCTACCTAAAGCTTGGAAGGCTTTCGCTCTGCCAAATGAGCTACTTCCGCTAGTGTGGGGGAGGGTGGACTCGAACCACCGAACTCATCCGAGGACAGATTTACAGTCTGTTGCAATTGCCACTATGCGACTCCCCCAAAAAATTTCCTCTTAAGAAAACCTTTTGAGCCGGTGGAGGGATTTGGACCCCCGACCCCGAGATTACAAATCACGTGCTCTACCGCTGAGCTACACCGGCCTCTCTACTTTATGTTAAAGAACTAATCTACATATCTTGCAGACCTCCTCTCAGATCAGCATTCCAATCCTCTGAAAAGGTCTGCAAAAATAGTCATAATTCTTGAAACTGCAAAGGTTTTAAGAAAAAAAATTCACTTTTTTTTGTATTTTTTTCCAAATTATTGATTATCAACACCCAAACCAGACTTGTCAAACTTACCTTTATACTTTTCCATCTGCTTTTTTAAGGCATCAATGGCATTATCCGTCGATTCTTCAAACGATTTACTCTCTTTACTTGCGTATAAATCGTTCCCTTTAAGCATAATCCTAATATCAACAATCTTATTATCCGGTGTATCGGTATTATCTAATTTCAAGTTTACCTCCGAACCAATAACGTCAGAGTACTTTGAACAAAGTTTCTCAACCTTTTGTGTAATGAATTCTTCCAACTTCGTGTCAGCTTTAAAATGAACTGAATTGATGCTAATTTTCATGTTAACCTCCTATTTTAAATTGGTTTTAATAATATAAGCCCAATCTTTATCGGACTTTGTTTTTTATTTATCCTTCTCCATACGGATGTGATATACGATATACATCTTTTAATTTATCTATAGTGTTATGGGTATAAACCTGAGTAGAGCTCAAACTACTATGTCCCATCAATTTCTGTATAGCACGTATATCGGCACCTCTATTTAACAAATGTGTCGCAAATGTATGTCTTAACACATGAGGGCTCTTTTGTTCTATACTCGTCACCTCCATCAATATCTTATGAACTACATTGTATATGAATTTGGGACTCGCAGCTCTGCCTTTATTATCTACTATCAACACAACGTCTCCTCTATCTGGAAATTGTATATCTCTTATACTTTTATATCTATCAATTTTTTTTGCCAACATACTGCCTATTGGTATCAATCTATCTTTATTTCTTTTGCCATGCACCTTTATTAATAGTGTATCTAGCATCACATCATCATCACAAAGAGTGCGCAACTCTGCTTGCCGCATGCCAGTCTGATACAGTATCTCAAAAACAAGTTCATTTCTCACTTCACAAAAATCATCAGACTCTTGAAAAGAAAATGCTTCCATCTCTTGTTCTGAAACAAATTTAGCTATTTCCTTAGACTGTTTCATAGATTTGACACCTGTTATGGGCATCTTTTCTATCAATTTCTCTCGAAGGCAAAAACGATAGAAAGCTCTTAATGTAGATAACTTTCTATTTATTGTTCGGTTCTCCAGTGTTTTATCCTTTAGTTCAATAATAAAAGAACGTATCATAAAATCATCAACAGACAACAAATCATCCGATTCATACTGAGTTTTAACATAATAGAAGAATTGTTCGAGATCCCGCCTATAAGCGTTTACTGTATGTAACGAATATCTTTTTTCTGTTTGTATGTATCGAATAAATTTATCTATCATTGTTTCTTACTTCATGGGTCAAAGATATAAAACATTTTTTAAAAAAACAAGTTTTTTCCTTATAAAAAAAAAACTTTGCCTCAATTTTACCAACTGAGACAAAGTTCTTCTGAAAATATTCTTGCAAAAAATGCAAACAACAAATTAGTTGTTTTCTTCTGCTTGACGGAGCTGCTGAACGTAGATAGCCTTCATACGTTGTTCACGTTTAATGATTGAAGGTTTTGTAAATTTTTGACGAGCGCGTAATTCTTTTACGACGCCTGTTTTTTCATACTTTCTTTTGTAGCGTTTCAGAGCACGATCAATGCTTTCGCCTTCTTTTACAGGAATAATAATCATGTTAATACTCTCTCTTTCTTTTAATTGTTAAACTATAAAACGTTTTTTCTTAAGCGGCTGCAAAGATAAACATTTTTTCAATATGATTTAAATTAATTTTCCAAAAGATTTTCGAACAAGAAATCATTGATTTTCTCGAACAGATGCATTCTTACATCTCCCCCATCTCTCTCATAAGTACCATAAATACCATGGTTTTTGTTTGGATAAACCATCAGATCAAATTGTTTTCCTTCTGATATCAAAGCTTTGATAAGTTCCATCGCATTTTGGAAGTGAACGTTATCATCGCCACTGCCATGACATAACAGATAGTTTCCTTTTATCATATTCACGAAATTGATAGGTGAGTTATCATCGTATCCGGAAGGATTTTCCTGTGGAGTACGCATAAAGCGTTCGGTATAGATATTATCATAATAACGCCAGTTTGTCACAGGTGCTACGGCAACAGCCGTGCTGATATAGTCGGCACCTTTTGTAATTCCTGATGTTGCCATAAAGCCGCCGTAACTCCATCCATATATACCTATCTTTTCAGGATTAACGTATGGTTGACTTGCCATATATTTGGCCAAAGTAATCATATCTTCTGTCTCGTATTTACCGAGTTGCTGATAAGTCATTTTTTTAAACTCTTGTCCTCTCGCGCCACCGCCTCTGTTGTTGATAGACACAGAAATAATTCCTCTTTGAGCGAGAAGTTGCATCCAATCATAATCATCACTATTCCATGCATTATTTACAGTTTGATGTCCGGGACCTCCGTAAACGTAAATCAGAACAGGATATTTCTTATTTGGATCGAAATCGGGAGGCAATATCTGCCATGCTTCCATTTCTATTGGAGTTCCATCAGGGAGAGTGAACGCAGGATCGCTTATTTTAAAGAATGTCTTGGTTCCTAAATTGTATTGTTTCATACTTTCCGCAAATTCTTTATTATCTTCCAGGACTCTTATTTGCTTACCTTTATTATCAAACAAAACATATTGATGAGGTTGATCGACGCTTGAATTGATATTAATCAGGTATTTAAAGTTTTTACTAAATCTAGCATTATTTGTACCCACCTTATTAATAATTTCACGCATCTGACCTTTGAGGTTAACAGCATATATCTGACGTTCTATTGAGCTATTTTTTGCAGCTTGGAAATAGACCTCTTTACCATCGAAGCCATAAACATTTGTAACTTCCCAATCGCCATCTGTAAGTTGTTTTACCAAAGTTCCATCCATAAGATAAAGATAGATATGATTAAAGCCATCTTTTTCGCTTGTCATCAAAAATCTGTTTCCATCTTCTAAGAATGTCCAATTATCTGTTATATCAATATAATAAGGATTTGTTTCATCGTAGAACACTGTTGTTTCACCTGTAGTGGCATTAGCTGCCAGAATTTCCAGATGATTTTGATGGCGGTTTAATCTTTGGATTGCCAACACATTAGGATCTTGAGTCCATTTCATTCTAGGAAGATATATATCTGTTTCATCACCTGTATCCATTTTTATTGTTTCACCTGTTTCCAAGTCATAGACAAAAACCTCCACTATTGAGTTATCTTCACCGGCTTTTGGATATTTGAAGGTGTAATCTTCAGGATACAAGTCATCGAACATTTGCATTTCATATTCTTTGACATTAGACTCATCGAAGCGATAGAAAGCAATTTTTTTACTATCAGGAGACCAGAAGAATCCTTGTGCAAAGCCGAATTCTTCTTCATATACCCAGTCTGGAGCACCATTTATAATACGATTCCATTCTCCATCGTGGGTAAACTGAAGTTCCTCATTATTAGACAGATCCTTAATAAACAGGTTATTATCACGCATAAAAGCTACTTTTGTGGCATCTGGTGAGAAAGTTGCAAGACGTTGATCTCCATTTTGAGAAAGTGGTGATAACACCTTATTATTAATATCATACACATAGAAATTTGCTGTATAAGAATGACGATATATCATATTCATATTATTCATAAACAGCACTTTAGACTCATCCTCACTTAAGAAGTAGGTAGAATAAAGAGGTACAGGCACTGTATCACCGGGGAGGATAAGTTCACGCATGTTAAAGAGGGTCTTAACTTTTTTACCGGTTTTATAATTATAAATATTAAGTTCACCTTTTTCGAGGGTAGCGTATGTACTACCATCGCTCATAGGATTCATACCTCTCACCCCTTTTATACTAAATGTTGGGCGTTCATAAAGATCAGACAATTCAAGATTTTTTTTCTCCTGAGCCATAACATTAAAGATTCCGCTCATAAGAAACACGATGATTAACAAATACTTAACTCTTTTCATACATTAAAATTTATAAATTTCAAAAATAAAATAAAAAAATGAGAAAAAAAATAGTTGTAAAATAAAAAATAATTGTATCTTTGCAAGCGCAAATGGGACGGTAGCTCAGTTGGTTTAGAGCGCATGCTTGACAGGCATGAGGTCACAAGTTCGATCCTTGTTCGCCCCACACTGAACGCCCATGGGGCGTTTTTTTTTGGAGTTAAGGGACGTTAGCCCAGTTGGTTTAGAGCGCTGCCTTCACACGGCAGAGGTCACTGGTTCGAGTCCAGTACGTCCCACGAATCCTACAAAGGATTAAAGTTCAGTAATTTACAGCGGATTTTTAATAGCGTAAGTATTAAAAGTCCGGCGGTTTTCCAACTTTATGTTTTTTTCTTG